>CALLKH010000203.1 GCA_938008425.1 uncultured Planctomycetaceae bacterium
AATCCGGAGGTGCAAGCGCCCTCCGATCAGCATGCAAGGAGCGATTCAACATGGAAATCATAAACCCCGGACTTCTGACCAAGGGCCTTCGAGGCGAGTTCTTCAACCGCTTCGACAACACCAAGACCCACTTCCAGGATCTTTCGACGAGGATCGTGTCGACCGCCGATCGAGAATCCTACCGCTGGCTGGGCAGCGTTCCTCAGGTGCGTGAATGGGGAACCGGGCGCCTGGCCAAGGGGCTTCGCACCGAGAGTTACTCGGTCGAAAACCTGAAGTACGAGTCCACGCTGGAGGTTGATCGCGACGAGATCAGCGACGACCAGACCGGCCAGATTCGGCTTCGCGTCGGCGAGCTGGCCGCCCGCGCCGCCACGCACAAGGACTTTCTCATTTCCCAACTGCTCGTCGCCGGCGAGTCGGCCGGTAATAACAGCTATGACGGTGTCAGCTTCTTCAACAACGCGCACCTCTCCGGCGATTCGGGCCTCCAGGGCAACCTGCTCACCTACGACGCCGCCGTCGCCGACATGCCGACGGTGCTCGAATTCAAGGGGGCGCTCAAGCAGGCCATCAGCGCCATGCTCACCTTCCGCGATGACCAGGGCGAGCCGATGATGATCTCGGCGGGCGGCCTCGTCTGCGTCGTGCCGCCGACTCTGCTTTTCACCGCGACCGAGGCGATCAACTCCACGATCATCGGGGACACGGCCAACGCCCTTGCGGGCATCGCCCGAGTGGTGTCGTTCCCGTGGCTCACCGACGTCTCCAAGTGGTACCTCATCAAGGCCGACGGCGTCGTGCGGCCGTTCATCTTCCAGGATCGCGAGCCGATCGAGTTCAACGCTCTCACCGAGAACTCGGACGAGGGCTTCCGGCGGGAGAAGTTTCTGTTCGGCGTGCGGGCGCGTTACCGGATGGCCTACGGCTACTGGCAGTACGCGGTGCGAACGGACTTCATCTGAGACGTCGCGCTCGTCTTCTGGGAAAACTTGAAATGGGGAGGGAGGGTCTCGCGGGCGGGGTGTTCGGATCGGCGAACTTGCGGCCTGGGGCAATGGCGCCGGGTGCTGAGGCGGCGGCACCCAGGCGGCCTGCCCGGGCCGTCTGCACGATTCGGCGCCCCGCCCGTCGCGGGCGCGCAGGAGTCCAAGATCATGAGCTACATCACAAACGGCGACATCGAGAAGCGGCTCGGCACGGCGCTCTATATCGAGTTGACCGACGACACTGGCGGCGGCTCGGCCGATCCGGTGAAGGTGGACGAGGCCCGTCTGGCGGCCGAGGGCGAAGTGAACAGCCATCTCGCCGCGCGCTACCAGACGCCGGTGAGCCTCGCGAGCGAGCCTACCGTCGCGGCCGTGCTCAGGGGCGTCGCGCTTGATCTGGCCGTGTATCGGATGCACCTTCGAAAGCCGCCGGTTCCGGCCGATGTCGTGCGCGCCCGTGCGGACGCGGTGGCATGGCTGGAGGGCGTGGCGGCCGGATCGATTCATCTGCCCGCGATGTCACCGCTGCAGGGAAGCGAGGCCGGCGGCATTGTGGCCGAGAAGGCCGGGCCGCAGCGGACCATGACCCGCGACGGAATGAAAGATCTCTAGTCAGGCGATCACGCCCAGGGATGCCCTGAATCTGGCACCCGACTGCGAACTGAGGAACGCGACATGTCTCGCCTCGGCGACTTCGAAAATGCCATCGTGGCCCGACTCGCCACCGCCGTCATTGGGGGTTTACCGGCCTTCCAACGGGTCGAGGGAATCTCCGGCGGCTGGCGCCCGGCGATCCGCGACGCCCTCGCCCGGGAGCGCACCCCGACGGCCTATGTCGGCTTCGTCGACGAACCGACCGCCCCCGAGGTTCGCACCCACGTTCGCGGGGCGAAGTTCGTCGTGCTGATTGCGGCCCGCACGGCGCGGGTCGAATCCAATCCACGGCACGGCGATGCCACGAGTGTCGGCGCTCTGCCACTGGTCGACGCGGCGAGAACACGCCTCGACGACTGGGGCATCGCGACCGGACTCAGGCTCGTCAACGTTCACGTGCGGTTCGTCGATGCGGATGACCGGTTCGTGGTCTACGAGATTCTCTATCGCGTGTGGCCGATCGTGTCCACGCCGCCCGCGGCGCTGATCGAGTTCGACGGCAGCGCGATCTTCGGCGAGGCGAGCCGCCTTGAGCTGGAGGCGGGGCCCGAGCGATCAGAGGTGACCGATTTCAACTACCACGGCCGCGACATGGTGTATTCCATGAAACTCGCCGCCAATGCGCGAACCATCGTCCTTCGCGGGGAGCTGCGGGCCGCGAATCATGCCGCGCTGAACGACATCGAGACGGCCATCGAGGACGCGGTCAAATCGGAGACCGCGGGCAGGCTTGAGGAAATGGGCGTTCGCGAGTTTTCCGACTGCGTCATCGCCGCCCTGTTCCGCCGCGGCGGCCGGCGCGAGGAGGACGGCATGATCGTCCAAGGCGTGGATGTGCTCTTCACCCAGACGACATCCTGATCGCTGCCGAAACCGCTTCGCAACTTCGGCAAGCGCTTCAAGACAGCAGACATTCGGCGCCGTGAACGCACGAACGTGAAGCCGCGGCCGCGCGCCGCTAAGATACCGGCATGTCGACTGCCGCCCGTTCCAGTGATTCCACCGCCCTGCCTTCGCCCCCCACCGGTGCGGTTCGACTCATGCGCGAGATTCGATTCTCCATCGACCGCGACTGGGCCACCGCCGCACACGGCCAGGACGGCTTCGAGCGCGCCCACCCTATCGCCAATTCGTGGGGCGGATGGCCGTCGGCGGTGGGCATCGCGCCCTTTCTCGTGCTGCGCGTAACGGTCAGCGGCATCCCTGATCCCGTCACCGGCTATCTCATCAACATTCAGGAACTCGACCAGCTTCTTCGCAACCAGGCCATCCCGCTGACGGCGCGGCAGCTCCATCAGAAAGGCGTGCGGCTGACCGGCGAGGCGCTGGTGCGCGGCATCTGGGAATGCATCGCCCGCGCGTCGCCTTCGCCCTGCTCGCCTGAACGGTTGCAGCTCTGGACCACGCCCTTTCTTTCGTACGCCGTCGCGGCCAAGGATTCAGCCATGATCGAACTCACCCAGTGCTTCGAGTTTTCCGCATCGCATCGCCTGCATGTCGAATCCATGTCACCCGAGGAAAACCGGCAGTGCTTCGGCAAGTGCAACAACCCCAACGGCCACGGACACAATTACCAGGTCGAAGTCACAGTCGGCCGCACGAAAGTCGGCGATGACGGCGTGGTGCTTTCGCTGCCGCGCTTCGAGGACATCGTCAAGCGCGAGGTGATCGACCGGCTGGATCACACCCATCTCAACGCGGATGTGCCGGAATTCGCGGGCGTGAACCCCTCGGTCGAGAACATCGCCCGGACGGTGTGGAACTATCTCAGCGGCAAGACCGGTGAGGCCGTCCTGAGAAAGGTGCGCGTCTGGGAGACGGCGAAGACGTACGCCGAGTATTGTGGAGACTGAGCCGCCCGGCCGCGTTCGATCACCCCCGCATGCCTGCCCCTGAACGGCGGATTCGATTTGGTAAATCAGGCCGAATGGACTGGTGGGCCGACGTTGATATCTTCTGATTCAACATGAGCGGGTGATGGGTTCATTTCGAAGGGGTTCTCGGGACGCGGCGGTCGACCACCGTGGGTGTCATTGTCGGGCGGCGGCCCGAACGCCAGTTCGGAAATGGCCGCGAATCGCGTCGCGGCATGGTTGTGCAGCGCCTTGACGGCAAGTGAGTCCAGCCAGCGGTTGGTGTTGCGATCGAACAGCTCCCGGCTGAACAGCATGATGGTCGGCTGCGTCAGGTTTACCGAGCGGGCGCACATCCGCAGCAGGTAGCGATCGGTGAAGCGCACGCCCATCCGTCGTAGCACGTTGTCAAAGAGTTTCATCGGGTGGGCGGGAGCGCTTGCGATCTCCCGCCGTCGCTGGCGAAACTGCCGAATCGCGAAGATCAGGATCACGAGCGAGACGGGGATGACGATCATGAAGATCACGGCCCTGATGTTGGCCGGATCGGTCGGTCGGTCGTTGAACCCGCCGCGAAGACCGCGCAGTCGCTCCTCCAGGCTTGTGTTCTGCGCCAGAATGAGGAACAGGTCGTTCATGCGGTCACCTTGTCGCCTGCTGCATCGGTCGGATTCGAGTTTTCTGGCTCGGCAGGCGGCGGTGTCGGCGCGTCGGCGGCCGGCGCCGGCTTCAGCCCATCATCCTTTTGAAGACGTTTCGCCACATGCATCGCCACACGGGCGATGCGTGGATCGGGGTCGGACTGGGCGATGTTCTGCACGCGCTGGGTCAGCGCGGCGAGTCGAAGTTGATCGGCAATCCACAGGGCAGCGCAGCGATGATCCGGCCGCGGGTCGTGCAGCATTTGAATCAGCGCGTTGGCCGAGGCGGCCACACGAAGCCGAAGCAGGCATCGCACCGCGGCGGCTCGAACGTCGGCGTTGTCGCTTTCGATCTTCGGCAGAACGAGTTCCTCGCGTCGGCGCGCCCCGAGATGATCGAGTGCGTTGATGGCCGCCGCCTGCACGGCATCGGAAGCGTCGTTGATTCCGCGCTCGAGGATTCGCCGGCTGGTTTCGCCGGGGATGTGCCCCAGAGCGGTCATGGCGGCGGCGCGAATGTCGTGCGACCGGTCATTGGCGGCAGCGAAGATGTCCTTCTCGAAGTGATCGCAGATCGACAGCGCCACGGCGAGGCGAATGGCACGGAAGCGATCGGCGGTATTCTGCGAGAGCAGCTTGACCTGCATGTGGGTGCTGAACCCGGGAACATACTTCAGCACGTTCTTGCCGGCGGCGATCGCCAGCGCGGGGTTGATGTGCTCAAAGTTCTGCCAGAAGTCCTCGAATTCTTCCTTGAGATTGGCCCGATCGAGCAAATCGACCCACTCGGCCGGCCGGCCGCGAAGCTCGGTTCGGCGCGGGGCCTGGCGAAGCATTCGCTTGCGCCGGGCGACTTCCATTCGCGCCACCATTCGAATCGCCGAATTGTCATGATCGAACAGGCTTTCCAGCGCGACGGTGCCGGCAGGCGTATCGATCTCGGTGAGTGCCCAGACCGCGGCACGATTGGCCTCGGGATTGTCGACGATCATGCAGTTCAGAAGCAGCGTGACCTTTTGATTGGACGACAGTCCCAGCGACAGTAGCCACGAGGGCATCCTCGCCGCGACGTCGCGCGGCAGATTGAACGCCGCCTCGAAGCCGTCCTCGAGCCAGTCAATGTTGCGGATGAAGGCAAGGTTCTTTCGAATCTCCGGGTCGCGCGAAAGCCAGTGCCAGCGGATGAACTCGGCGAAGAACTCGATGCTTCGGCACTCGGCGATCCTGGGAATGAGCCGCCGTCGAAGCTCCGGATAGCAGAGGGCGACATAGACGAACGGAACGAATCTCGGCTGAAGCTCCGCGCCGACGAGATCGAGCATGGCGTGGGTCAGTTTGCCGCGCTTGATCGTCGCCTGGTCGAACAGGCACTTTTCCAGGTCGGGCGCGAGCAGCATCGCAGCCTCGATGACCTCGGGGCGGTGATGGCTCTCGTAATGCTCGACGGCCTCCCGAAGCGCCGAGAGCATGAACTTGTGCTCGTCCGCCACGATGCGCATCGTTTCATAGACCGTGTGCAGCATCTCGGGCGACGACTCGCCGGTTTCGCGAAGAATGCGAATGGTTTCGCTTCGCGAGGCGATGTGCTTCTGGGCGAGTTCAAGCACCGTCGCGGCGGCCTCGGCGCGAATCTTCTGGGCGCCGTCGAGAACGGCGTGCGTGGCGAGGTAGGCGAGGCGCGGGTTGCCGCTGCGGCGAACGATGTCGAGCGTGTTCTGCCGCGTCTGCGGACTGCTGCTGGCAACGCAGGCGCGAAGCGCGCTGAACATGCGGGCCGACTGGGCGACGATCTGCGCCTGGGCATCGGAGGTGAGCCGGAAAAAGACCGGCGGCAGGCCGCGAAGACCGGAATCGCTGCCGCGCTTGAGAAGCGTGCGCACGATCTCTGTCTGAATTGGAGGACTGACATCGGTGATTCCGGCCAGCAGCGCGTCGTCGGCCGCCTGCCCCGGAATCTCCTCCAGAATGTCAAACACTTTCGGACGTTCGCTCACAGCTCGCCTCACCGGAGACGCTCTGTCTCCTATCCCCGCGAATCGGCTTCCGCGGTCGTCGGCGTTAGTTATCCATCCTCGCACCCGGCCTCAAAGCCCGGGGCGCAAGGACAAATATGCAATAGGAAATGCCCGCGTGCGCGCCTGCGTCAGATAACTACGGCTGTCAATTTTTCGGCCAAAGAGCGCACCGTTCCCGGGCGCACACTGACTCCAGGCGCCGGGCGGAACCGTGGGGGATTCCGGGCTCGAATGATCGTGGGTCCTGCTCAGCCCGCGCCTTGTCGCTGATTGTCGAGAGTGGCCGCGTCGCGAGCCATGTTCATGAGCGTCGCGTGCGATCCCAATTGAACCGCGGGATCGGAGGGCGTTCGCCGCACATAGGTGCCATCGGGCTGCATGTCCCAACCCTGAACCTGGTCGGCGACGGAAACCTGGAGAATCTGCCAGAGTCGCTGACGACAGACGAGATCCTCCACCGGAACAACCACCTCTACGCGGCGCTCCAGATTGCGGTACATCCAGTCGGCCGAGCCGATGAAGAAGCGGCCGTCGATCTCCTGCTCCGCGCCGGAGCGGAAGTAGAAGATGCGCGAGTGCTCGAGAAACCGCCCGATGATCGACATCACGCGGATGTTTTCGCTGAGGCCGGGAACGCCGGGGCGCAGGGTGCAGAACCCGCGGACAATGAGTGTCACAGGTACGCCGGCCTGCGAAGCGCGATAGAGCGCGCGAATGGTCCGGCGATCCTCCAGCTGGTTCATCTTGGCGATGATGCCCGACGGCAGGCCGGCATTGTGATTGGCGGTTTCGCGTTCGATCATCTCATTGAATCGCGACGCCATGTTGACGGGCGCGACCATGATCTGCTTGTAATTCCCCTTGAGCGAGCGGCCCGTCAGGTAGTGGAACATTTCGACCACTTCCTCGGTGATGTGCGGGCGGCAGGTGAGAAGCCCGACGTCGGTGTAAAGCCGGGCCGTCTGCACGTTGTAATTACCGGTGCCGATGTGCACGTAGCTTCGAAGCCGATCACCCTCCTGCCGAACGACCAGCGCGAGCTTGGTGTGGGTCTTGAGCCCGACGACGCCGTAGACGACATGCACGCCGGCGCGCTCAAGCTGATGCGCCCAGAAGATGTTCCGCTGCTCATCGAACCGCGCCTTGAGCTCGACGAGGCAGACGACCTGCTTGCCTTCTTCTGCCGCGTGAATCAGGCTGTCCATGAGCGAGCGGCTGTCGCCGACGCGGTAGAGCGTGACCTTCAGGGCGAGAACCCTGGGATCCTCGGCCGCGGTGCGGATGAATCGCTCGACGCTGTCCATGAAGCTTTCGTACGGATGATGCACGAGCAGATCGCCGTTGCGAATCACGCTGAAAATGTCGGCCTCGTCGTCGGCGAGGCGCGGCGGGATCGTCGGCGTCCAGTTCGGATACTTGCAGCCCGGAAGATCGAGTTCGTAGATCGGTGCGAGCGTGGTGTATTCGAGACCCGCGGGCAGTTCATAAACATCCTGCTCCGAAAGCTCCAGTTCGCCCATGAGAAACTGAAGCGTCCAGGGATCGGCGCTGGAATCGTGGCCGAGGCGGACGATGCGCTCGAATCGCCGTTCACGCAGCTCCTGCTCGACGAGTTCGAGCAGGTCTTCGGCGTCCTCCTCGTCGCGCTCGACATCGGCGTTGCGGGTGACGCGAAACGGCGTGACGCTGAGCACCTGCATGCCGGGAAAGAGCGCGCCGAGATTGTGCTTGATGACTTCGAGAACGCTGACGAAGCGGAATACGCCCTTGTTCTCCGGCGTTTCGATTCGAAGCCAGCTGGGAATCATCGTCGGCACTTTCACGCGGGCGAAGACGCGCTCCTCCTGCCGGGGATGAAACAGCTTGACGCCGAGCGAGAGCGAGAGATTCGAAAGAAACGGGAACGGATGGCCCGGATCGACCGCCATCGGCGTGAGCACCGGGAAGAGCATCGTGCGAAAGTATTCCTGCGCGAATTCGCGTTCGGCCTCGGTGAGATCATGCCACTTGAGCAGGAAGACGTTCTGCTGGGCCAGTGCCGGTCGAATGTCATCCAGGATGCACCGGGCCTGCATCTCCAGCATCGGGGCGACGGCCTGGCGAATCGCGGTGAGCTGCTGCGGCGGCGTCATGCCGTCGAACGACAGCGTGGTGATGTTGACGGACACCTGCCGCTTCAGGCCGCCGACCCGCTTCATGAAAAATTCGTCGAGATTTGACGTAAAAATCTGGAGGAACTTGACGCGCTCCAGGAGCGGAATGTCCCGGTCCATGGCCTGATGGAGCACGCGCAGATTGAACGCCAGCCAGCCAAGTTCGCGGTTGAGATAACCCGAACTGCCGAGCTCGCCTTCCGGCGCATCCGATTCAATCGGCGTCGTTGTGGTCGTCGTCTCCATTCAAACGCACTCCGCGACCTGTCCAAATCTACGATCCCGGCGGCGCGACGTCGCCCGCGCGAGCCGCAGGGGCCGCCATCCTATCATGGCGGGTATCGGACTTGTAGCGGGTATCTTCCACGCCATGCATCGTTTCGACCGTCGGCGCCGCGCCCGCACAGTCAAAACCCGGAGGCGTCGGTTCGGGCCGGCCGACTTACGGCATTATACGGAGTCCGGACTCGGACCCGCCGCCCGTTTCGGAGAGCCGCACTTCCAGAACCGCGTCGAACTCCCGCTCGAAGAGGGCCTCGTGGCGGCGGGTGGTGTAGAGTTCCAGCTCCGCGTCACGCAGCGGGCGAACTTCCATCACCACGCGGCCGGGCTCGATGCGGCAACTGATGTCCTCCACCACCGAGTAGTGCGTTCGATCGAGGGCGTTGGCGATTCGAAGCAGCGTCGCCAGTTTCTTCACCGGTCGCCGGTGCTCGGGTTCAATGTGCTGATAACTGTAGTGGTATTTCTTCGGCCGATCCCGGCGGTGGTAGCGGGCGATGTTGGCGATGATCTCGATCTCCTGATCGGTGAAGCCCTTCAGCTCCCCGTTGCGGATGAGGTAATAGGCGTGCTTGTGATGGCCGCGCTGGCTGATGAGATACCCCACGTCGTGAAGCAGGGCCGCGTAGGTCAGCAGTTCCTTGTAGTTTCCGCCCAGACCGTGCAGATCCGCGAGTTGATCAAAGAGACGCGATGCCAGCCGGGCGACCTGCTCCGCGTGCGTCTGACGGTAATTGCATCGCTCCGCCAGCTGGACGACGCTGCGATGCCGCGG
This sequence comes from uncultured Planctomycetaceae bacterium, assembly GCA_938008425.1. Lineage (GTDB taxonomy): Bacteria > Planctomycetota > Phycisphaerae > UBA1845 > UTPLA1 > JADJRI01. Next base: position 9,363 of record CALLKH010000203.1, read on the forward strand.
ATTCGGCCACGTCGCCCGCGCCTGCAACTTGCGCCGATGGGTGCCGATGTAATCGACAATCACGCCCTCGCGCAGGGCGAAATCACAGTATTCCAGTTCGCCGATGCCCAGTGATTTCATGACGAGGTGCAGCAACGTCGCGGCCGGGCCGCAGGCATCCACCCGGCGCGAGTCCATGCCCGGGACGCGCAGCCGCTCGGCGCGCGTCATGCCGGAGAGAAGCGCGAGAAGCGATTTGACCTCGCTGTGCTTGAAACGCAGCTTGCCGGTCTCGCCGTTGTAGCTTTCGCCGCGGAGATGGGCGCACATGATGCCGATCGCCTTGATCGCGCCCGAGGTGCCGATGCAGCGAAGCGTCGATGGCAGGGTGTTCGAAAATGCATAGAGCGGCGCGAGGTTTCTCTGGATGTGGCGGCGCATCTCCTTGATGTCGGCCGGGCGAAGCGGATCAGATCGGCCGTAAAGCTCCGCCAGCCGCGAGCCGCCGAGCTTTGCGCTGTGAATGAACCTGGCCTGCTGATCGTTGCCGATGATGAATTCGACGCTGCCGCCGCCGATGTCGATGATCAGGTTGTCGCCGCGGCCCATGTCCATGGCGTGGCGCACGCCGAGGTAGATCAGCTTGGCCTCCTCCTCGCTGGTGATCACGCGAAGGTCGAGGCCGATCTCGCTCATGACGCGATCGACGAACTCGCCGCCGTTGTGGGCCTCCCGCACGGCGCTGGTGGCGACCGCGCGAATCTTGGTCACCTCCTTCAGCTCCGCCATCTTGACGAACCGCTTGAGCGCCTCGACGCCCTTTTCCATTGCCTCGTCGGTCAGGACGTGGGCCGTGAAACCGCCCTTTCCGAGCTGGACCATGTCCTTGTCGGCGCCGAGAACCTGGAAATCTCCCTGCGGGGAAATCTCGGCCATGACGAGGTGAATGCTGTTCGTGCCGACGTCGATTGCGCCGAATTTCATCGGCCCTTCGCCGTCGGAGAACTTCAGCGGCGGCATCGGCAGGGTCAGTGGCGTGCTGGCGTTGTCCATAGGTTCCGTCGGAAGCGTGCGAATTCGACACGGTCGCCGCGCGACCGCGCCGATTTCAAGTATTCAAGGGCGGCGTCGAGCCGCGGAATTAGCAGAATCGCCTCGAAGCTCCAACCCCAGCCTGCGCGTCAACCCATTCACTCAAGGTGCTGCGATGAATCGCGCAGGCCGAATCGTCGCATTCCATCTTAATCGATTGCGACACGAGGACGAACAGCAAATGTCGAGCGATGATTGACGGGGCGCGTGAAGACCGCGGCGGATTTGAAGCGGAGCGGATTATCGCCCCCCTGCAGTCAGGACATCCGCTGTATCCCGCGGGCGATCCCCCTGCTCGCGCGGGGCGCGGCCGAAGACGTGGAGTTCGACGGCTGAGCGAAGCCGCGGCCACAGTATCAGCGTCTCACCGAGTTCGTGCGACATGAGTCGTGCGCGGCGCGCGGCGTAGTCGAGCACCGTCGCAAACCATTCGGGATCGCCGGCGAGAGCCTGGTCGTTCTGAACCAGTTGGGCGAGCATCGCCGTCGCGCAGACATGATCGTTCCAGGCGCCGAGGCGATCCTGCATCGCGGCAAACTGCTTGAGCAGCGGCTCGCGGTTTTCGCCGTCAAGCCGGCTCAGCAGTTCCGTCGAATAACGCAGGGCCTTGAGCTTTAAACGGGTCTTGTGCAGGCCGGGGGCGTGGTCGCGCGCGGGCGGTCTCTCGAGAAGCGCCTCCGCCTTTCTTCGCCAGAGGCGCGCGGAGTCGTCAACCAGTCGCTTCTCACGGCTCCTGGTGAGGCCGCTTGAATAGGACTTCAGCGTCGCACCGATGGCATCATGAGTCTTCGCGGGCCGAAGCTGCTTGAGGAGCTTTCGCGACGTCGATAACTCCGCCTCGCGATGAATCGCCAGCAGGCCCTGGAGCTTGGCAAGGTCTTCCGCGTTGCCGACCGACGCCGATTCGGCGTCCACCAGTGCGAGTCGAAGCACGTCAATATCCCGCACGTGCCGAAGCGAGCCGCGAACTTCGCCGAGCGCCTTTCGAAGGCGCCGCATTTTCTTGCGACCGAGCGACTCACCCATCAGCTCCAGCGGTTCGCTCAGCCGCCGGGACGAGACGCGAAGCTCATGAACCGGCTCGATATCGCGCGTCGCGAGCACGCGGGCCAGCGCCGCCTCAAACCGATCCAGATGTTTGTTTGTGAATTTGAGAAGTCCGTCTGTGGGAGACATGTTGGGGAACCCCTCAACGATCAATGATGACAGGTGTTCGGATTCGCGATCGGACGAAGCCCCTACTACGGGTATATCATACCGCTCGGGACATCAATCCTGAATCAGTACTTTTGGGTATTTTTGTCGCCGGCCGTGCACCCTTAACAATTAACGAGCCGCCTTCTAATCTTATGAGGCCTAATGACTTCCGGAGCGAAATTTCAGATCATCGTGTCTGGAACCCATGATACCGGCAATTTCGGCGGCTGCCGGCGGCTCATGATCGGACGCTCCGCAGCTGCCGGGGCTGCATCAGCCACAGCAGCACGCCGGTCAGGTCAGGGGCATCGTTCGACAGTTCGACGCAGGCGACCGCGCCCTTTTTCAGACAGATAAACCCGTCTCCGCGAGACGTCAGAAGCCGCGCGCAAAGATCGCCCAGGTCCGGTTCATGCCCGACGAGTGCCACCGATTCGACATTCGAACGAATGAGCAGTTGAATGACATCGGCCTCGTCCCCGCCGGGCGCCAGGGCGCCGACGGTTCTCAAAGGACCGCTGAAGCCGTCGAGCCCGGCCAGAATGTCCGCCGTCTGCCGCGCGCGAACCAGCGGACTCGTCCAGATTTCATCCAGCGCCACACCGAGCCCGCCGAGGCCCTCGACGATCTCCTCCATGCGGGCAATGCCCTTGTCTGTGAGCGGCCGTTCCTCGTCGGCGGTGTCATCGCCGCGCGGTGTTGCGATGGCATGCCGGACCAGATAGACGAGCATGAACCGTCCTCCTCGGTCGCCGGCGCGAGCGTCCAGCGACATTCACCCGCGAAAAGGCTGACGCGAACCGCATACGGAGAAGCGAGAGCGCAGCCGCGATTTCGGATTCTAACACGTCAATGGGTTGGAATGTCGGAGCGGGAAAGCCGGCGGATCAGAATTCAGGCTGGTAACTCCACCGCCAGAGGGGCTCGGCCGTCACGTTGGCCGAGGAGAGGACGTGCCCGCCGACGAAGGCCACGTTCATCTTGTTGCGATGTCGCAGGGCGGGGAACCAGTGGTTGCCGGACTCGTAGGCATCCGCGACCTTGTCATCCATCACCGCCGGCGCCGAATAGTACGGCGTATGGCCGGCCAGATCCGCCGCCTCGCCGCCGACATCAAACACGAGCGGCACGTCGGGGAAAGCCAGGATCTTCGGCGATAGTCGTGCCGTGCGAAGATACTGAACGCCGTCGATGTCGGTGCTTCGCCGATGCAGTCGCATGTTGAAGCCGACGCTGATGCCCGCGGCCGGTCCGACCGCGCCCTCGCTGCAGGGAATTCCGGCTCGTCGGGTGAGCGCCCTGGCGGGTCCGGAGGGGCAGACCATGGTCAACGACGAGTCGCTCAATGACTGCCGCTCGAGATCGCCGCCGGGCCAGAACTCTGCGACCCGGTAGATGGATTCCTGAAAGTCCTCGATCTCGAAGCGATCGGTGCCGCCGTTGTCGCTCTGACCACGATTGACGTTGTTCCCGGCGTCTGCAAAGACGGAGAACTCGGTGGCGACGGAACGAAGGTTCGCCTTGCATCGAAGATCGCGCGCCGCGTGACGGCCGGCGCTGAGCGCCGGCAGCAGAATCGCGATGAGCAGCGCGATGACACTCAGGGCGACAAGCAACTCAATCACCGTGAATGCATTTCGCGATCGCGGGCGTGCCGAGTTGTTTTGATTGACGATGATCATGTTCGAAAAATGGAGCGGATCGTGTGTTCGATCTGCATCGCATTCTAATGGAAATCGCCGTGGCGAAACAGCTCTTTTTCACCGGCGCTCATGGATTCAGGAGAATCCCTAGAAAACCGGCCAAGTCGCCGCCGTCGAAAACCCCGCTTTGATCAATATCGCCGCGAATCAGCGGATCCACGCCATATGTGCCCGTATACACATCCGCGTCAACGAGCGCCAGCACGAACGGGTCCACGTCGGAAAACGAGACGATGCCGTCCATGTTCATGTCACCCAGGACGACCGGCATTCCCTGCGGATCCACGCCCAGCGCCTCAAGAAACAGCGAAATGTCGGCTCCATCCAGACTGCCGTCAGTATTCATGTCGCCGTGCGGCGTCGGATCCTCATTGCCATGCGTGGCGGAATACAGCACCGGATCAACCAGCGCCAGCACGAAATCGTCGACGTCGTCGAAGTCAACATCGCCGTCAAGGTCCATGTCGCCGAGCAGATTCCCCGAAAGGTCGGACGCATCGACCCAGCCGTCATAGTTGACATCAAACATCATGAAATATCGGGAGAAGCTGGCGATCTGTATCACGCCGTCCACCATCTGATCGGCGTCGAAGAACGGATTCCCGTCGGTCGCTGCGACATAGTCGATCAACATTGTCTCATCAGCACCGTCCACGATGCCGTCGCCGTTGAAATCGCCCGGCACGACATTGGGCCATATGTCGGTCCAGACGAATCTCGCCGAGCCGGCCTGCAGCGATGCATACCCCGTGCCCACCAGGCAGGTGATGCGCCACTGGGTGGGATCGAGATAGTCCGCCGGCATCTTCCCCGCCCAGCCGGCGAGCAGTTGAAACTCGGGTTCGAGCATATCCTGCGGCGAGGCGTTGATCGCGCTGAAGCGCAGATCCGTCAATGCCTCGGTGATCGAGTTCTGGTTGTCCTCGCAGCCGTCGTTCGACTGGGTCGGCGTGGCGGGACTGATGAGTGCCGCCGACGCGGCGTTGGTGAGCGGATAGACCAGCGTCACGGTGGTCAGATCAGAGGACTCGTCGTGCTGAAACTGAAGCTTCACCTCGGGCTTGTATCGTCCGGGCCTGTCGACGCACTGAAACGCGTAGTCTTCGAAGCCGTGGGCCCGGTGGAAGAAATCG
>CALLKH010000204.1 GCA_938008425.1 uncultured Planctomycetaceae bacterium
TGGCGCTTCTTGTGGCCGTCGGCGCTGGTCTGGCAGCCGCTTGGAACGATCCTCGCCTCGCGGGAATCGTCATCACGGGCTACCTCGCGGGGGCGGGCCTGCTCACCTGGCTCGGCGCGGTCGCGGTTCGAATTGACAAGACGAATGACAGACCGTCGAAACTGTTAGGACAGATCATTGGCCCGTGGATCGGTTTGACCCTCAGCGCGGCGATTCTTCTTGCCCTGCCTGTTGCCACTCAATCCGGCGTGCCGGACTATCGGCACAACTTCCTGAGCCACGTGCTGGATTGCACCTTCGCGGCCGTCAGCAGCGCCACGCTCACCGGCCTGAGCATCCACAGCTTCGGCGAGGACTACACGCTCTTCGGCCAGGCGATTCTTGTACTCGTGACGCAGTTCTCCGGCATGGCGTTCGCGGCGGTCGGGCTCGCGACGATTCGGCCGTTTCTCTGGCGGCCGATTCGATTTCGAACGGTGCTTCTCGTTGCCATTGTTCTCCAAGTTCTCGCCGTCATCGTGATGTACCCGGCCTGGCGCGCCGAAGATGCGCCGAACGCCGCCGCTCGCGTCGGTTGGGGTGTCGCCTACGCGAGCAGCGCCCTTTGGAACTCCGCGTTCTCGTTACGGTTTGACGGGCTCGCCGCGTACTTCACGGACTTTCGCATCTCCGTCGTCGTGACGACGCTGGCGATCGTCGGTTCGCTCGGCCTGCCCATTCTGATCGAGTTGATCCTGCCGCAGCCAGCACAGGCGCATGATGCGAACGCCGACTCAAAGTCCGCCACGGGCATAAGGGCCGCCGGGTGGCGATTGAAACGATTTCCGGAGTTTGAAGCCGTCGCCGCGACAGGTCTGCTTGCGCTCGGTGCGCTCCTGTTCTGGTACTTCAATCACCCTGCTTCCCGCCTCGGCGCATGGCGGCCGGCGCCGGCGATGGAGGTCACCGACTCGAGAATCGCACCCGATGAGATTCCCGCACAGCAGCGCTGGGCCATGTCGCTTCTGACGTCTGCCACGCTTCGTTCCGCCGGACTTCAATCGGTTCCGGTCACGGCAGGCTCGCTTTCATGGTGCGGATTCGGTCTGGTCATGGCATGGGTCTTCATCGGCGGCTCGGCCGGCGGCGTCGGCGGCGGACTTCGCACGGCGATGTTCACGCTGCCGCTCACGGCCCGCAAACTCGCGAATGAACCCGGCGATGACGCGACGGTTCGAACGCTTCGCCGAGCATTGATGCGGCGCGTCCGAAATTTCGCGGCGTTCTGGATCCTGGTGAACGCCGCGACCGTCGGTCTGTTGCTGATCGTCACCGATGCTACAAGCTATGAGGCTGCCGCGGAGGGAATCCCTGCCATCAACAACGTCGGCCTCTCGACCGGCCTCTCCCTTCATTTGACGCCGATCGGCCGCATTGCGATGATCGTCATCTTCATCGCGGGTCGTCTCGGGCCGATGCTGTTCTGGCTTTCCATCGCCGCCATGGTTCGAGACGCGATCAAACCCTCGGACGCGGAGACGGAATGACGCCACCGTGCGATCAACTTTCGCAACGAACCGACGCCCGCGTAGCCGCTGCGCACTATTCGCGCGGAATCCGATCTCTCGGCATCGGGGCTCTCCTGAGCTGCCTGCTCGCCGGGTGCGGCGGTCCCGATCCTGAGCAGCCCATGCCGGACATCGAGCATGCCCGGCTCACGCGAATCAGCGAGCAGCCCGGCGCCGTTCGGCTGGACGGACTCGGGGCGATTCGCGGGTTCGCCCGCGGCCGCGACTGCACGTTCATGCACTGCCTGGAGTTGGTGCTCGGATCGATGGGCCGGCCGATCAGTTACGACGAGCTCATGGGCATGAGCGGGATGGCGTTTCGAACGCAGTTCCGCGTCGACCGATGGGATGTCGGCAACCCCGATCCCATCGTGGGCGAGGCGTGTCTCGACGCCGTTTTCTCCTCGATCGGAATGCAGTACGACCTTCGCGTCGTTCGGCGCGACGAGCTATCCGAGGCCGCAGCGCTGCGCGGCGACATTGCCAAGAGCATCGATCGCGCGGTTCCGGTGCTCGCGGCGAATATCATCCGTCCGGAGGACTGGGGCGTCATCGTCGGCTATCGCGCGGATCAGCAGTGGCTTTGCCGATCGTACAACGGCGGCGCCATGGATCGCGATCGGGTGGCCGATGGATGGCCGACGGCGGTGGTGCTGATCGGCAAGCGTCTCCCCCCGCCGGCGCGGCGTGATGTGCTGAATGCGGCGATTCGACGGGCGGTCGAGCTGTTTCAGCGGCGACAGGCCGGGCGATATGTTCTGGGTTCGCGCGCGTTCGATGCCTGGTGCCAGGAGCTTCGCCGCGTGGATGATCGAACATACCTTCATTCAAATGCATGGACGTATGTTTGTCTGATGGACGCCCGAGCGGCGGCCGTTCGATTCCTGCGCGGCATCGCTCCGGAGTTTGGCGCACAGGGCGAGCATCTCAACGCGGCGGCAGACTTCTACGACCAGGAATTGCAACTCCTTCGGGCGAATTACAAGTACGTACCGGCCGAGCGTGATTTCCCGAATTCCACGCCGCCTCCGGAAATGCGCGAACGTCAGATCGACGTGCTTCTGCGGGCCCGGGCGATCGAACAGAAAGCGGTCGATGAGATGCAGAAGGCGCTTTGAGCCGCTATTCCACCGGCCGCCACTTCAACAGCGCCGGCAGCAGTACGAGGGAAACGAGAAGACAACTGACCAGTCCGATGGCGAGCAGGATGCCGAGCCGCGCGTTGGCGGGCACTTGGGAGAGCGTCAGCACGAGCATGCCGGCCGACAGTGACAATGCATTGACAGTCACCGGGAATCCGGTTCGACCGATGGCGGCACGAATCGCAGCGTCCACGTCGCGCCCGGCTCGGCGCTCGTGTCGAAATCGATCGAGCACGTGAATCGCGAAGTCCACGCCCGCCCCGATGATCATCGCGGCGAACATCGACGTCGCCACGCCCAGCGGTATGCCCATCCAGCCCATCGCCGCGAAGACCAGCGGCAGCGACAGAGCGCACGGCAGCGCGCAGTAGATGCCATAGACGAGCGACCGCCCCATCAGCGTGGTCACCGCCAGAATGCCCAGCAGCGAAAACAAAAGCGACTGCAACTGCGTCGTGACGATCGCTCCGATCAGCGACTGGCTCACCGCCACATCGCCCGCGAAGCCGAGCCGAATGCCCTCGGGCGCGAGCGCCGACTCTTCGAATCGTCGAATGTCCGCCATGAGCCTGGCCGTATCGACGAAATTCGCGTTTCGCAGGTAGATCGACGTCAGCGCACGGTTGTATTCCGGATCGATGAGCTGCCCTTTTCGCGCTTCGCCTCGAACGAAAGCATACCGGGTCCAGAGCGCGCGAACCGCCGGCGGATCATCCGGAATTCTTCGTGAATCCGGCGTGTCCGGCGCCATCATGAAGCGCGTCGTCGCGACGTAGTCATCGGCCCCCAACACGCCGCCGACGGCCAATTCCTCGCGCAAACGGATCAACTCTGAGAGACTTCGTGTCAGTTGCAGAACGCGCGGCGATGTCATCGGCTCCTCGGCCACGCGAAGCTCGTGCAGCGCGTCGCCAAGTTTTCCGATCCAGAACTGCGGCTGGCCGTCATGGCGCGGCGTGGTGGCGATGATCCGCCCGGCTTCTTTCCGCGTGGACTCAATCCAGGATCGCCAGACACGGCCGTCAAGCTCCGGGGGAAGCGCTACGCCCGACGGGCCGTCCTTGACTCTTCGAAGTGAAATCGGATCCCCCACGAGCGATCCGGGGCTCGTCTCCCAGTCGCGCGGCATCGGAAACTCGCGTTCGTTGACTGCTTCGCCGCCGACCATCACGGACTTGGTCCGCGCCGAGGCATCGATGCAGATTTGGAGAATGTGGGCGCCGTAGAACTGCTCATTGAACAGGCCGGTGGCCTCGCGGAACTCGCTGTGCGGATCGAAGCCTTCGATCCAGCTGTCCTGCACGATGACATCCCGGATTCCGAGCGATCCGAGGGCGACGAGAATCAGAAACGCCGGCACCACGAGACCGCGCCGACGTGCAAGAAAATCCGCCCATCGCTCGAATCCCGCCGGCAGGGAGTTCGATCGCGATTGACCGTCACCATCGGCGAGTGGCCTGGCATCCTGTCGACCGCGCGGCAGCGCCACGATGCGGTTCACATCGAACAGCACGAACATCGCCGGCATCACGGTCATCGACCACACCGTGCAGTACAGCACGCCGATCGCCGTCACGATGCCGAACATCCGAACAGGCTCGATCGGCGCCCACGCAAATGACGCGAAGCCGATCGCCGTGGTGATCGAGGTGCGGATGATGGGTCCGCTGATCTCCGCCATCGTCGCGCGGGCGATGGCGAGGCGGCCGTCGCGCGTCCCCGACGCTCCCTGGCGCTCCATCGCCTGACGTCGAAACGCGCTCAAGATATGAATCTCGTCGCAGACGCCGGCGGCGGTCAGAATGATCGGCACGACGGCGATCGTCAGGTAGATCGGGATCGAACAGAATCCCATCAGCCCGAACAGAAAGACGAGGCACGCGCCGACTTCCATCAGCGGAATCACGGCCGCCAGCAATCGGCGAAAGCAGATCGCGAAAACCAGCATCATGAGCAGGATCGTGATGGGCAATAGGCCGATGCCGCGGGCGATCAGCCGCCGCGCGGCGTAGAGACTCGTCGGCACGCGCCACGCGTCCTCCTTCGAATCGTCCGATCCGAACGTGGTCGCTCCCAGCAGAAACGCGGGCACGCCGAGATCTTCAAGAATGTGCAGGCCGAGCAGCGCCTCGGCCACCGGCGCGCCGATCACGTGAACCTCGACGCCTTCGGGCCGGGCGACGCCCTCCAATGCATGCAGGATCAAATGGTAGAACGCAACACGGTCACATCCTTGCGGCGTTCCGATGTAAACGGCCGTCGCCCGCTCGTCCTTCGAGACGATGGAACCCACATACAGACCGACGCGGCGCACGTCCTCGCGAAGCTTGGACAATTCTGCGTCATTCTCGGGTAGCGTTTCGATGAGCGTCTTGAACTGCAGCGAGTTGGGTCGTCGCTCGAATCCGACCTCCGTCGCGAGACTGGTGATCGACGAGGATGAAACACCGTCGATGCGTTGGGCCGACTCTGAGACCTTCTTGACAAACTCAAGAACGGGAATGTCGTAGACGCCACCCTCGCGCGTCGAACGAATGAGGACGATCACCGAATCTTCGATTCCGAACTGCTCGCGAATCTCGCGGTCCTTCACCACCTCCGGCGCGTCGGCGGAAACGAGGGCGTGGCCGTCCGTATTGAGCCTCAGGCGAAGCCACCCGGGCAAAACGCAAAGCGTCAGAATCGTCGCGACGACGATGACGCGAATTGGATGCCGGATGGCATATTCCGAAAGTGCGGCCGAACCCATAGAAGTCCCGCGACGGCGTTGCATCAACGCTGGACCCCATAATGTCCGGCGCGATCATACCGCAAGGAGTGAAACGATAGCGTTCAACGGCGATGACGCCACTGCGAAAAACTTGGATCAGCATGCAAAATCGGGTACAATCGAGCGGATCTG
>CALLKH010000205.1 GCA_938008425.1 uncultured Planctomycetaceae bacterium
CACACGCCCTTCGGGGCCGACCGTCATTCTCAGAGAACAACGTTCATGACCAACAGACGGCCGCGACGACTCATTCGATTGACAGCACTGGCCGTGGCGTCGCTCGCGCTCGCCCTGTCGAACGCGTGTCGAAACGGCGCGTCGAGCGGCACGACCGCTCAATCGCCCGGTCAACGAAACGGGGCAACCGGTCAGCTTCGCGTTATGAGCTTCAACATCCGTTTCGGCACGGCCAACGACGGGGCGAATTCATGGGGCCATCGGCGCGATCAAGTCCTGCGCGTGATGCGCGACTCCGATGCCGACTTGATCGGGCTTCAGGAGGCGCTGCGGTTTCAACTTGATGAAATCGCTGCGGCGTTTCCGGAATTCCAACAGATCGGAACCGGCCGCGACGACGGCGCGGCGAAGGGCGAGTACTGCGCAATTCTCTTTCGCAGGACTCGATTCGAGGCCGTCGAGTCGGGACAATTCTGGCTCTCCGAAACGCCCGAGGTTCCCGGCTCCATCGGCTGGGGCGCCCAGTGCACCCGCGTTTGCACCTGGGCCCGTCTTCGAGACAAACTGTCGACAGAGACCATCGCCTTCTACAACACGCACCTCGATCACAAGTCGGAAGCCGCCCGTCGACGCGGTGTCGCGCTGATCCTTGATCGGATTCGCAGACAGGAGCCGGGCGATGCCGTCATCCTCTGCGGCGACTTCAATTCGACCGAGTCTTCGCCGGCTGTGCAATCGATCCTGGACGCCGCGGCCAACCCCCGGTTCATCGACACTTTTCGCGCGGCCAATCCGGATGCCACAGAGACCGCCACCTTTCATAACTGGACGGGCGCCGTCGTCGGCCCCCGGATCGATTACATCTTCGCGGAGGCGGGCGTTGGAATCCTCCTTTCCGCTGGAATCATTCGCGACCACGACGGCGATCGATTCCCCTCGGATCATTTCCCGATCCATGCCATCTTCGAGACGAGTCGGCCAGGCGAGTGAACCGCATGGACGAGCCTCAGTCATGATTTTTTCGACTGAGGGAATAGTCCGACACGCTGCCCGGTTATAGTGGTAACGTGATCGCCACAGTGTCCATCCCCACCCAATTTCGCCGACATTCCTCGGAATCACGTTAGGCGGCGCTGTCCGATCGTCTCATGGATCGTGCAGTCGCACCGCAGTTTGGCGAGCCAACGAATTGAATTCATCGGATCGCGCACGCGCCGTTTTCTCGCGCGTCGCCGGCCCGCAGCCGCATCCTTCCCTACCCGTCTTGCACGGTCGAACCCGAACCGATCGTGCAAGACGTCCCTATTTTTGCGATGAATAATTCAGCCGGCGCGGCCGGTCGATTTTCCGGACGGCGCCGTGTTACAATGAAGGCCCGGTCCGGGGCATGTCTGCCCAGGGGGTCGGCGGCTGAAACCCATCACAAGAGGGGAAGGTAATGCAACGATTCCGTTTTACGCTCGCAGTTGTCCTGGCGCTGCTGACCGCACCGTCGGCCCATGCCACGCCGATCGAAATCGACGTCGATACCGCACAGTCCGTCATCAACGTTCAATTCTGCCTCGGAACGAACTGCGACTCGGACACGTCGCCCGTGACCGGCGCCTCGGCGATTCGACTCGACAGCGTCTCGTCACCCACGATGTTCCAGCTCGATGACTTCTTTTTCGCCCTCACCGAGACGATCAACATCGCCATCACCGGCCTCACCGCCACCGGCACCAACATCACCATGGACTACGCCACGCCCGGCATCCCGCAACCGCCCGTCGGCCTCGCCGGCGGCATGTTCACCTACCTAGACGTCCCCGCGAACCAGACCGGCATCATCAACTACAACGCGACCGGCTCGACGTGCTTCCTGCTGATCGTGGCCGGCTATCCCTGCACCGGATCCGTCGACCTCTCGGCACAGGGAACCCAGAACGGCGACTTCGACGGAACCGTCACGCTGCTTCCCGGCCGCGTCGTTCGCCTGGCACTGGAGACGACCATCATCACCCCCGTCAACCCCGACGCGCCCTCGCTCGGCACCATCACCATCAGCGGCACGATCGTCGGCCAGTCGGCCGTTCCGCTTCGCGCCGACGCCGATCTCAACGGCACGATCGACGGCCGCGACGTCAAGGCCTTCACGGATGTGCTCCTGAACCCCGGCGCCTTCGGCTGGCAGAAGCAATTCGCGACGGACATGAACGACGACGACAGCTTCGATCTCACCGACGTGGTGCTCTTCGTCGATTGCCTTCTGAATGGAAACTGCGCGGACTGATCGCCACGGCGTGAATTCGCTCCTCCGAGCCGGCGCCGCTGCATGGGATGATGAATTGCGAATGAAGCCGAAGTGCCACCGAATTCTCGGGTCTTCTCAGAATTTCGGGCGTCGATTTCAGTCCTACTCTCTCTGGTCGGCGACGAATGCGACATTCAGAGCCGCCCCGTCCCGGGGCGGTGAC
>CALLKH010000206.1 GCA_938008425.1 uncultured Planctomycetaceae bacterium
TCACGCTCCGCGGACGGAGTGCCTTGACTTCTCACTTCATATAGGTGGCACCCGTCTAACCCAGTCCGAAATTGCCGCCTTTCGCTTTCCCCACGCGGCGAGGCAGAAATTCGATATTTTCTTTTCGGGCAAAGACCCAGTAGCGGGGTTCATCCTCTGGGAGCTGGGCCTGTGTGACAATTAGATTCATTTCAGTGGATCGTTCGGGAAACAGATGGGCGATCATCTCTGTTTCGACGTCATCCATCATTTCACGATCAAGCTCTGTAAGCGGCCCTTCGAAGTAGCACTTCAGTGTGACCGTGGCCTCGTCCCAATCGAGTGATACCGCCCGCATATTTTGCGTTACTCTGCCGAGTAGTGCCCCATGTGCTGAAAGCAAGATGAAGGGGCGTGTGATCTCACGGCTCATGGATAGACCTCTTGAGCTTTGGCCTGATGCTGACCGAGCCTCTCGTGTGGAGACTTGGGGGCGGATGGGGCAGCATGAGACCTCCGCCGTTCAGCGATTGGACCGCTTGTCGAATGGCTCGGGTACGAGGTCTTTCTTGGAGATGGCGGGCGACAGCGCACCATGTCAGTTGCAATCCTTCGATATGCTCGCGCCCGAGGTGCGTCCCGATCAATGCAGGCTCACGCCACAGCCGAACTGGTCGGCCGCTCGCCGTCGAATCTCACGCTCACGCGCTTCGAGACGCCCGCTTCCTGCATCGTCACGCCGTACATCACGTCGGCGATGCTCATTGTGCGCTTCGAGTGCGTGATGACGATGAACTGGGCCAGCTCCACGAACTCCTTCACCACGTTCGCGAAACGCATGTTGTTCGCCTCGTCCAGCGCCGCGTCGACTTCGTCGAGCAGCACGAACGGCGACGGCCGGCTGCGGAAGACGGCCATCAGGAGGGCGATCGCGGTCATGGTCTTCTCGCCGCCGGAGAGCTGGCTGATGTTGCGGGGTTCCTTGCCCGGCGGGCGGGCGGTGATTTCGATGCCGCACTCGAGCACGTCGTTCGGGTCGAGCAGCACCACCTCGGCCTTGCCGCCGCCGAAGAGCTTCTTGAAGAGCTTGCCGAAATGGTCCGCGACGGCGTTGAACGTTTCGAGGAAGCGAATCTCCGATTCCTTGTTCAGCCGTTCGATGAGCGCCGTGAGCTGCTTTTCGCTGGTGCGAAGGTCCTCCAGCTGCTGCGTGAGGAATTCGAGCCGCTGCTCCAGCTCCTCCTGCTCGCGGATGGCGTCGAGGTTCACGTTGCCGAGGCGCTCGATCTTCTGGCGAAGCTCGTTGATCTCCGCCTCGATGGCCGGCCAGTCTTCCTCTTCATCCGGCGTGTAGGTTTCATACTGCGCCGCGAGATCGACCGACAACTCCTCGGAGATGCGCGTCGTGAGATCCTCAATACGAACGCGAACCTCCTGAAGCTTGATCTCCCGCTCATGCAGCTCGGCCTCGACGGACTCCAGCTCGCTTCGCAGCTTGCGGGCGTCGCGGGCGAACTGTTCGCAGGCCTCGCGAAGATTGTCCCGCTCCTGCCGAAGCGTCATGCTGCGGTGCATGAGCGCAGCGTTTTCTTCGGTGAGTGCCGCGAGGGAGGCCTTCGCCTCGTCGATCTGATTCTGCGACTGCTCGATGCGCTCCTGCGCCTCGACGACATCGCGATTGGCCCGCTCCCGGTCGGCCTCCAGCTGAATCGCCGCCTTGTCCAGCTCGCGAATCGCCTCGGCCACGCTCGATCGCCGCTGCGACAGCTCGCCGACGCGAACCCGCGCGGCCGTGATGCGCTCGGCGATCGACTGGCGCTTCACCGTGAGTTCGTCGATTTCGTTTTGCAGACGCACGGCCAACTGCTCCGCCTCCAGGTATCGCTGTTCGACGACGGCCAGCGACTTCTTGGCGTCGTCTTCCTTCGCGTCGATCTCGCCGAGGCGGCGGGCGAGCGTCTCGATGTCCGTCAGCACGTGCGGCCGCTCGTTGGACAACTGGCGGATGGTGTTTTCAAGATTGTTCAGTGCGGCCTGCACTTCGACCCGCTCGGTGTTGGCTTCGTAGAGCGCGGTGCGAAGATTCTGCTGCGTCTCTTCGAGGTGAGACACTTCGGATTCGCGGTTGGCCAGCTCATTGGCGAGCACGCGAATGCGTTCGGCCACTTCCTCAAGCTCCCGCGCCAGCTCGCGCATCTCGCTGCGGCGGCTGATGAGCCCGGTGTCGCTGCCGAGTGAGCCGATGCCGAGGCGGCCGTCGGCCTCCCAGACGACGCCGTCGAGCGTGACGAACCGGGCGCCGAGATCGAGCTTTGCCAGCCGTGCCGCGGCGGCGACGGAATCGACGACGTACGTTCGGCCGAGCAGGTGCCGCGCGAGTCGGTTGCAATCCTCCGGCACGCGAACCCAGTCGATCAGCCGGGCGACGAAGCCCTCCTGGTCGGCCAGATCGGGAGCGCCGATGAACGGCGGGATCGAATCGAGGCAGAACGCCTGCACGCGGCCGGTGAGTTCGCCGAGCGACTCCAGGTCGGCCACAAGCCGCCCGCGCTCGGTGACGACGAGGTGCGTTTCGAAATTGCCGAGCACGGCCTCGACCAGCTTGGCGTGGGCGACGTCGGTTTCGAAGATTTCGCCGACGGCGCCGCGAACGTAGTTGAACGTCTGGCCGGTGGTGTCAGCGTCTCGGCGTTCGAGGATTTCCTTCGCGCCGGCGAGCAGGCCCTCGTGCTTGAGGTCCATCTCTTCAAGAAGCTGCCGCCGGCTTTCGAGCCCGCTGCGATACTCCTTGGCGGCCGCGCTCTGTTCAAGCAGCGCCGCCCGCTGCTGGGCGACTTCGGCCATGCGGGCCTTCGCCTCTTCAAGCTGGGTCGTCTTCTCGGCGATGTTTCGTTCGACCGCGGCCTTGATTTCGCGCTTTTCGGCCTGGGCGTGCTCGGCCGCCTCGAGTCCCCTGGCGATTTCCTCGGCGCGGGCCTCCAGCTTTGATTTCTGCACGTGGATCGATTCACGCTGGATGGTGTAGCCCTGGATCTCGTTGTTGAGCTGGCTGTTGCGGCGGGCCAGTTCGAAGATGCTCTCCTTGGCCTCGTCGATCTCGGTCTTGCGGCCATTGAGTTCGTGGGCGCAGGCCGTGTCCTCGGCCTGGCACGTCTTCTGCTCCTCGGCCACCGCGGCGAGGTCGGATTCGATCGTGGCGGCCGCCTCGCGCTGGGCGGTCATTCGCTCGTTCAGCGACGCCACCTGCTCATCGAAGTGCGACAGCCGCTCGCGCGAGCGATCCAAGAGCCCCTGCTGATCGACGATTCTTCGCTCGGCGGCCGCGATGCGCTCCTGCAGCGCGGTGATCTGCGACTGCACGTTCGACAGCCGCGATTCCACCTCGTGAATCTCGCGCTCGGTGTCGACGATGCGAACGTTCGTCTCGCTGGTCTTCGCCTCGTTGGACGACAGCTCGGTGCGAATGCCGGTCACGCGGTCGTGCAACTCGGCCGCGACCTTGGAGAGCTCGTCGTGGGCGACGCGCAGGCGGTGATACTCCGACAGCGCGTGGCGACTGCGAAGTTCGCGAAGCCGGCCGACGTAGGACTCGTAGTTTCGCGCCTTGCCGGCGGCCAGCTTGACACTGCGCAGCCGCTTTTCGAGTTCCTCGACGACGTCCTGCACGCGCTGGAGGTTCTGATTGACGCGTTCGAGGCGACGCAGGGCCTCTTTCTTCTGATGCTTGTACTTGTTGATGCCCGCCGCCTCTTCGAAGATCGCCCGGCGCTCTTGCGGGTTGGCCTGGAGCATGAGATCGACGCGGCCCTGCTCGATGACGCTGTAGGCATCGACGCCGATGCCGGTGTCGAGAAAGGTCTCGCGAATATCCTTCAGCCGCGCCGGCTTGCGGTTGATGAGGTACTCGCTCTCGCCGGAGCGATAGAGCCGCCGGCTGATGACGACCTCGGTCTGATCGATCGCCAGCATGCCGTCGGAGTTGTCGAAGGTCAGATCGACCTGGGCCATGCCGCTGGACTTGCGGGTGCCGGAGCCGTTGAAGATCACGTCCAGCATGTTCTTGCCGCGGAGGCTTTTGGCGGACTGCTCGCCGAGCACCCATTTGATGGCGTCGACGACGTTGCTCTTGCCGCAGCCGTTCGGACCGACGATGCAGGTGATGCCGCGATCGAAGTCGAACTCGGTCTTGTCGGCGAAGCTTTTGAAGCCGGTCGCGGTGAGTTTCTTGAGGATCATGTCTGGCGTACGCCTCCTGCGTCTGGTGAGATCGCGCCCGGCGTCCATGCCGGCGCAGCCGACTCGCTCGTGTGCTCCCGGCCCGGCGGGGGTGGGAAACAGCGATAATCACCACAATCATAAACGGTTACAATTGCCGGGGGAAGCCAATCCCGGGCGGAAGTTGGCCCACGGGGGCCACTTTTTTTAAGTAGGGTCAGGCCATGTCGGCCCAGAGTTCGAAGAACTCGGGGAAGGTCTTCTTCACGCAGTCGGCGTCGCGGATAACCATGCCGTCGAG
>CALLKH010000207.1 GCA_938008425.1 uncultured Planctomycetaceae bacterium
TCGGCCACGACACTGCCCGACGCATGGCATGCGCTCCCTGATGACGGTTTCAAGAGGGCGGCTCCGGCGCCGCGAATGCCCAGATGGCTTCGAGCCCCGATCGACTTGCTCGAAGACATCACCCGACGGGCGCTAAGCATACCCGCTCGCAGCCGGCAAACTCAAGCAAATTGGAAGTCGCCGGGTGTCAGGCGACGGCCGCGGGCTGTTTCGAAGGTGATCCCGAATATTCAGCCTTCCACAGCCGCATGATCTCATCGGCGCCTTTGAGCCCGTACGTGCGTGGGCGCGGGGCGATCAGACTGGTGTCGACGGCTTCCTCGGTCAGCTTCGGTCCTTCGGGGGTGTGCGTGGCGATGGTGGTCTTGAGCCACTTGTCGTTTCGCTTTTTGAATTCCTCGCACCAGCGGCGAGCCTGCGTGGCGAGATCTTCCTTCGCCTCGGGATCGAGGCCGGCGATTTCGAAGTCGGGCTTGTAGTGGGCGCCGCGGCATTCGTCACGTCGCAACGCGCCCTCGGCGATCACCTTGGCGAGAACGATCATGTCGCCCAGCGCCCGGGTGAACGAGAGATTCTGATTCGTCCACTTGCCGGAATCCGCCAGCGGGGCATTCTTGTAGCGCTCCGCGATCTCGTCGATCTTCGTGAGCGTCTGCTTGATCTTGTCGTTGTAGCGCACGACGGTGCAGTTGGCCGTCATCGTGTGGCCGAGATCTTCGTGCAGCTGATACGCGTTCTCGCCGCCGGAGCGGGAGACAAGCTGGTTCATGTGATCCTGATGCTTCTTGACGGCGCGGTCGAAGATTGACGCGGGCAGGTCCTTCGCGGCCGTCTTCTGCGACTTGAGATAGCTCTCCAGCGTCGGCCCCAGGATGAGCCCGGCGAAGATGCACGATAGAAGCGAATTCGCCCCGAGGCGGTTCGCGCCGTGGTACTGATAGTCCGCTTCGCCGATCGCATAGAGGCCCGGAATGCTCGTCATCTGGTTCTTCGCGGACCCCACAACGAGGCCCCCGGTCGTTGCGTTCTTCTCGAAGTCGACCCAGATGCCGCCCATCGAATAATGCACGGCCGGGAAGATCTTCATGGGCGTCTTCCGCGGGTTGGCGCCGCAGAATTTCTCATAGATGGCGAGAATGCCCTCCAGCTTGTGGTGCGTCTCCGACGGCAGGTGGGTGAGATCGAGATAGACGCAGAAGTTCCCCTTTTCGACGCTCAGCCCCATGTTCGCGCAGACGTCGAAGATTTCCCGCGTCGCAATGTCGCGCGGCACGAGGTTGCCGTAGGTCGGGTAACGCTCTTCAAGGAAATAGAATCGCTCCTTCTCCGGAATCGAGAGCGGATCGCGCGGATCCTGCGGCGTGCGCGGCACCCACACGCGGCCGCCTTCGCCGCGGGCGCTCTCGCTCATGAGTCGAAGCTTGTCGGCCCCGGGGATGGCGGTGGGGTGAACCTGGATGAACTCGCCGTTGGCGTACTTCGCACCTTCCTGGTAGACCCGGGCGTTGGCGCCGCCGGTGCAGATCATCGACATGGTGCTCTTGCCGAAGATCAGCCCGCATCCGCCGGTGGCCATGACGACGGCATCGGCCGGCAGGGCGCGAATCTCCATCGAGAACATGTCCTGAATGACGCAGCCCTTGCAGACGCCTGCGTCGTCCAGAATCGTCCCGAGAAACTCGTAGAACTCATACATGGTGATGAGCCCCTCGCTCGACCATCGGCGGGTCTGCTCGTCGAGGGCGTAGAGAAGCTGCTGGCCGGTCGTTGCGCCGGCGAAGGCCGTCCGCTTGTAGAGGGTTCCGCCGAATCGACGGCGATCGAGATGGCCTTCGGTCGTGCGATTGAACGGAACGCCGAGGCGATCAAGCAGGTCGATGA
>CALLKH010000208.1 GCA_938008425.1 uncultured Planctomycetaceae bacterium
GTCGCCTTTTTCGCGTCTTCGACGTAGGGCTTGGCCTGCTCTTTCAACTCCGAAGCCTTGCGTTTGCCCTCTTCGATCAACTCGCCGGCCTTCTGTTTGCCCTGCTCAATGTAGGGCTTTGCTTCCTCAACAGCCTGAGTCGCGGCCGCCTTGGCTTCCTCGGCCTTCAGCGCCGCATCGCGCTTGGCGCGATCCACCGTCTCGGGATCGCACGCCACGCTCAGCACCAGCCCCGCCAGAATGGGCAATACCAGTCTTCGTGTCATCGTTCTCGCCTCGCCTTCCCACGGTGCGGCCACGCGACCGCCCGGCTCAATTATTTTAGCGCCTGAGGCGGGCGAATCTCACGTCGATACGCGTTCAATCGTCAAATCGAAGACCCAGACGACAGAATTCCCCTGAAAACGTCCTGCAGGAGGCGTTCCAGGCGCGTCGCATCGCAACAACAACCGGCGAGAATTGCCGAAGACCGGGCGGGGAGTCTCGATACAAAGATCGCAGATGAGCGACGGTTGAGGATCGACCACGCCTCTCGCACTCTCCGTTCCCCTGACGGGGGGCGGCTATACGGGAGGCCGATGCTCACGTCATTAGTCGGGATGTAGTCAGGCGTCTGAGTTCGAGGCAGGACGCGGACGACGAATCATTGAACTGCTACTTCGCCTTCGCTGTCTCCGTGGATGCCTTGGCGGCCGGCGCGTCGTCGTCGGCGTGATCGGTTCCCTTGAGCTTCTCCAGGCTCTCGATGACGAAGTTGTCGTCAGACAGCGCCGGATTCGGCGTCATTTCGCCATAGACATACATCGCGTCCAGCGTCTTCGGCGTGCGTTCGCGCTTTTCCTCCGTCAGCCAGAGATAAACCGCGACCGGCAGGCGTGTCTCCTGGTTGACATACAGATCAATCAACTTGCACGGGAACTCGTCGCCGGCCGGAAAGAGCAGTTCGATGTGGTGACACAGTTCATCGCCCGGGCCGACGGACGCGGTGCCGATGTACTGAATCTTCGTGCCGCCGAACGGCTTGGCCTTTTCGATTCGATCAAAAAGCCGCTCAAGCATCAGTCTCGGGCCGAAGTCCGTGACCGGCTTCTTCGATTGCTGAAATGTGACGGCGAAGTCGACCGGGTAGTTCGCAATGCTCGGTTTGAGCCCCAGGAGCCCGCGGCGCGGCAGCAGTTGCACACGATCGTTATTCTGCCCCTTCACGAAGACGGCTTGCAGGTAGGTGCTGTCCTTGTTCGTCCAGGTGAATCGAACGCTGAACGGCTCTTCGCGAAACTCGGTGTCCATGTGTTCCACCGGCCGGAGCTCGGGCACGAGTCCCAGCCGCTCCTGCCGCTGAAACTTGATTTTCGCCGTGCGAATCTTCGACGCATCGGCAAGCGATTGCCGCAAGTACGCCATCGGATCGGCCTTGATCGCGGCGACCTCTTCCTCCGTGCCGGGCGGAATCTCGCTGATCGCACGGGCGGCATTCGCCATCGGCGCGCCGCATCCCGCAAACAGCGACAACGCAAGCAAGGAACCGATCCACGAAAAGTGACGACGGAAAAGAGCGGTAGGATTCATGTGCAACCTTCGATCCATCGAACATCTCATTCTGTCGACACCGTTCATCCTTGAACGGCGGCTGTCGCATTCCCCTTCAACTCGTGCGGCGGAGATCGACGTCTCTAGTAATATATCGTCCGCGTCCGATGATGCTTGGCCGTCACCGATGATTCGTGCGACAGCCCCCAGAGATACCAGTCGATCTCCCAGGCCGTTGAGCGCTTTCCGACCCGGCCGACCGCCTTGACCATGCGATCCACGGAATGGATCGTAGCCGCACGAATCTCGATTTCCGCCTCCGATCCGGCAGGAATCTCCTCCTCCCGGTCGATCATCTCCGCCAATTCCGGCGAATACTTCAAGATGCCAAGATGCTCCAGGGCCTGTGGAACGCGATAATCCGCAAACGCCGTCAATTCCGACAGCCCCTCCAGCGGGCCATGATCCTTACGCTCCAGCACAGAGGAAAGATCGAGCACGCAGATCTGGGCGCGCTTCAAAAAGTACACCGGCCGGCCCTTGTACCCCGAGACATCGCGAAACGACTCGAAGTTCGTCATCAGCAGCACAGCCAGCGGCCACGCTCGCTCGTTGACCGAACTGATGGCTGATGTGAACTGGCCGTCGAAACGATCGATCAGGACGCGAGCCGTCTCGCGGATGATCCGCTCGCGCTCATCGAGCATGAGCAGTTCGCCTCGGCCGCTGAGGACCTGGCGAATCTCGTCGGTCGACACTTCGAGCCAGAACTCGGGAATGAACCACCGCGGATCGGACTTGGCGGTGAGCATGAGCGATACGAACATCGCGTTGAATCGCTCATACCGCTTGCCGCGCCATTCGATATGAATCGGTTCGGGCGACCAGAAGCAGAAATTCAGCGCATCGATGAGCAGGACGAGATTGGCGATCTCGGCCCGGTTACCCGGCAGATGATCGAAGAGTTCGTGGCCCGTCGGCGCGAGCGCTCCGGGTCGCAACGACTTGGCCCACGTCTCAATGGCGGCATCGTCGATCCGCACATGTGCGGATGCCTCGACCACGGATCTGGTTGATTCCAAGACAAGCATGATGAGAACATGCTAATGCGATCACCGCGGGAAATGAATAGCGACAAACCGGCGCAGGCGTAATCGCGAACGACAAGGACTCAGTTCCGCGATGAGATCAACCGTGGGGAACGCGATCAGACGTCGGCCGTCTCGGCGACCTCGCGAAGCAGGCCCGGCGGCGGCTCCATCGTCTTGCGACATTCCGGATAGCCGCTGCAACCGAGGAATCGCCCGGTGCGGCCAAGGCGAAGAAGCATCTTCTTATTGCAGTCCGGACACCGCACATCGGTCTCGATCGGCTTGGCGCGGGTCTCCTCGTTCGCGGAATCGGCCTCTTTCTTGGCCTCGCCGCGGAGATTGGCGACCGCCTTGCACCGGTTGCTCGTGCACGCAAAGAAAGGCCCGAAGCGGCCGGTGCGCAGGACCATTTCGCCCTTGCATTCAAAGCACTTGAGCGTGCCGTCCTTCGGCGTGACTTCAACCACGGGACGGCCCGTCCGCGTCCATGCAAATCCTGCTGGCGGCGGTGGAAGTGCTTTTAGTTCCTCCTTGGTCAGAATCTTGGCACGACCCTTTGCGCCCTTCTTGCCCGCGCCCTTGATCTCTGTCGGCGCCTCGGGAATCTTGCCCTCAGCTTCAAGCGCCTTGAGATGGTCGAGCTTGTCCATCGGCATCGCGTTCCTGCAACGCGGAAAACCGACACAGCTCAGGAACGGCCCGCGCCGGCTCTTGCGAATCACCATGTTGCGGCCGCAACGGTCGCAGCGGGCGCCCGCCTCTTCCGGCTTGGGCTTTTCGACGTACACGCCCTCCGGCAGCTGCTCGGTCGCCTTGCACTTTGGATAGCCGGTGCAGCCGAGGAACGATCGACCGCGGGCAAACTTCACTTCCATCTTGCTGCCGCATTCATCGCAGGGCTTCGACAGGGATTCCGCGGTGACCTTCTTGAGCGGAACGCCCTGTTCATCGCACGGCATCGTGCCATTGCATTCGGGATAGGCGGAACAGCCCAGGAACGGCCCCATCCGGCTCTTCCGCAACAGCATGTCCTTGCCGCACTTCTCGCACTGAACATCGACCTTCGGCGTTTCGACGGGCTTCCCGTCCTTGTCGACGTTCATCGTGCCCGTGCACTCGGGATAGCCGGTGCACGAGAGAAATCGCCCGTTCTTGCCGAGGCGATACACCATCGGCTTCTCGCACTTCTCGCAGACATACGGGCTCGGCTCGGCCTTGACGCGGTCCATCTCGTCATGGGCCCGGGCCAGCGACTCCTTGAACGGATCGTAGAATTCGTGCAGGACATGATGCCAGTCAACATGGCTCTCCTCGATCTTGTCGAGTTCGCTTTCGACGTGGCTGGTGAATCCGATGTCCATGATCTTCGGAAAATGCTCGACGAGTTTATCCGTCACGATTTCGCCGCGCGAGGTCGGATGAAACTTGCGGTCTTCCTGATCGACGTAGCCGCGATCCTGAATGGTCTGAATGATGGCAGCGTACGTGCTGGGGCGGCCAATGCCCTCGGCCTCAAGCGTCTTGACGAGCGAGGCTTCGGTGAACCGTGGCGGCGGCGCCGTGAATTTCTGTTCGGGATCGATCTCGACCGGGTAGATCTGCCCGCCGACTTCGAGCGGCGGAAGTGTCTGATCATCCGCGCTCTTGGGCACACCCGTGACCTTGTAGAAACCGTCGAAAACAAGCACGCGGCCGGTCGCCTTGAAGACCGCCTCGCCCTGCGCGGACTGGGTCGCGATCAGCACCGACGTCGCGTCCCACTGCGCCGGCGTCATCTGGCAGGACACGAAGCGATTCCAGATGAGCGTGTACAACTTGAGTTGTTCAGCCGACAGATGGCCGCGAAGTGATTCAGGCGTTCGCGTTACATCGGTCGGGCGGATGGCTTCGTGGGCCTCCTGCGCCTTTTCAGAACTCGCGTATCGATTCGGCTTTTCGGGAAGATACTTGTCGCCGAACTGATCACCGATGAACTGCCGCGCGGCCGCGATGGAGTCGTTGGACAGATTACGCGAGTCGGTTCGCATGTAGGTGATGAGACCGACATTGCCCTCGCCCGACTTGATGTCGACGCCTTCGTACAGGCCCTGCGCGATGCGCATGGTTCGGGACGCGGCGAAGTGAAGCTGGTTGGCGGCAGACTGCTGAAGCGTGGCGGTCGTGAACGGCGCGTGCGGCTTCGAGGTCGTGCGTTTCGTGTCGATGGACTTGATGCGGAAGTCCGGCGTCTTGCCCGCATTGATGGCACCGTTGATGCGTATCTTTCGCAGGCCGAGATGAGCGTATTCGTTCCAGTCGTCGTCACTGGTGGAGTCCTGAACGAAGCCCATCGATTCGACGAGGCCACGAACCACTTCCACAGCGCTCTCGAAGCGCTCGCGACCCTCGAGTTCCTTTTGAAGCCGGCCTTCGGGACGGAAGGACTCCCCGTTGACCTCGACCAGTTCGGCCTGAACGCACCGATGGTCCGCCAGCCAGGCGAATCGCTCTTTCTGGAGAGGGCCGTCGCCCTTCTCACCGGGCGATGCCTTGAAGGCGCGCCAATCATTGATCAGCTTTGCAATGTTCGATCCATCGACGCCGAATACCGCCTCGACCGCCCAGTACTCCTGCGGCTCAAACGCACGAATCTCCCGCTCGCGTTCCACGATGAGTCGCACCGCGACCGATTGCACGCGGCCGGCGCTCAAACCCTTGGCGATTTTCTTCCAGAGCAGCGGGGAAAGTTCGTAGCCGACCACGCGATCCAGGACGCGCCGGGCCTGCTGAGCGTCTACCTTGGCAGTGTCAATACTGTGCGGATGTTCAAACGCCTCCTTGATGGCCGTCTTGGTGATTTCATTGAAGACGACGCGACGAATCTTGGACTCAGGCAGATCCAGCGCCTTGACCAGATGCCACGCGATGGCCTCGCCCTCGCGGTCCAAGTCAGTGGCCAGATAGACGGTGTCAGCCGCGTCGGAGAGCTTTCGAAGCTCATCCACAATCTTCTTGTTCTTTGGGAGGATCTCGTAGGTCGGTTCGAAATTGCGCCCCGTGTCGATTCCGTACTGATGCGCCGGCAGGTCTCGCACATGACCGCGGCTGGCCTTCACGACGTAATCCCGGCCGAGGTACTTGTTGATCGTCTTGGCCTTCGCGGGGGATTCTACGATGACGAGGTTCGGCGCGCCGGAGGAAGAGGGCTTCTCGCCTGGATCCTTCGATGCACGCTTCGTCTTCGGCTTCTTCGGGGCTGTGATTTTTGCCGTCTTCTTGGCCATGTTTGCTGTAACGTCCTGATCGAGTGTGAATTACGGACGGCAATAGTACGCTGTCGCCGGACACCGGACCGCCCTGACGGGTCGTATATCGGTCTTGAGCCGGGCTCGCTCCAACGGGAAACCGTCGTTTCTGCACGGGGGCCACGAAAACTAGCACGCGCGCCGATCGGTGTCAATCTGAGGTCCGATCGGCCGTTCCCGGCCTCGGGCCACGTGTCCCGCTGCGACGATCATAGGCGCGGGCCAATCGCCCGGGGCCGGAAAACCGCGTGCAGTCGAGGCGTATCTTCCGTTGAAATGACGGGTTACGAGATTGCGCCTCGGGGTGGAGTCCAGGGGTGAATTTCGGGGCCACCGAACCAAACTGCCGACAATATCCGAGAGTTCTTCAGGTTAAGCCGGATCCGTTCGGGTTCGATCGAGTCCTGACCGTTAAACTCGTAACTCGTTGTATTATAATTGCTTCGAATCAAGACATCAAGCGGAGTAACCCCGGTCGTTCTTCTGAACCGATCAGCACTGTTCACAGAATGGGCTAGGGCGCAGCCAGTTCAGGCAATTCCGGCGCGAGGCGCTCTCCGGAGCATTGCGATTATCGCCCCAAGTTCTGGTATAAGTATGTCGTTCAAAGTCCCTCAAAACCCAGATGTTCTGCGAAAACCAGCAATCCAGGTTGGATGACCCACACTTTCCAGTAAGGAGTTTTCTACATGTTTATGAACCGATCCATTCGACTGTTCGCGGCGCTCTGTCTCGTCGCGACGGCGTCGGCGTTCGCCGGCGAGCCGGAATCAAAACCGGCCAAGGCGCCCGACAAGCCCAAGCCTGACTTTCCTCCCTTTGACGAGGTGATGAAAGACTACAAGCAGGTGCCGACCGCCGAGACGCCCTTCATCACGCTCTGGCAGAACAAGAAGACCGACTCGCTTCGGGCGCAGGTTCCCGGCAGCCTGATCGGCAAACAATTCCTCGTAGCCGCCAGCATGTCGGGCGGACCGGTCGCCACCGGTTTCCAGCTCGATCATTTCCTTGCCTACTTTGAGCGAATGAACAAGGACCTGATCCTTATGCAGGTCGACCCGCGATACGTCGAGGGCGGGGACAATCCCGTGGCCGACGTCATCAAGCGCAGCTACGGCGGCGACATCATTATGCGAAAGGTGCCGATCATCACGATGAACGGCAGCGATCCGGTGATCGATCTCGACGGCATGTTCAAGACCGACTTCCTCAGCCTCGGTGGATCGTTCGGCGGCGGAATCAGTTCCGATCTCAGCAAGTGGTCGTCGATCAAGGCGTTCCCCGAGAACATCGAATTGTCGGTCGATCTCGCCATGATGCAGCGCGGCGAAGGCCGACGCATGCTCTTCCACTACAGCATTTCGAAGATCCCCGAGTCCGCCAATGGCTACAAGCCCCGAACAGCCGACGATCGAATCGGCTACTTCCTGACGGTTCGCAAGGACTGGTCGAAGGATCACGACGCCTCGACGCTCTTCAATCGCTACGTCAACCGGTGGCGGCTTGAGAAGCGCGATCCGACGGCCGAATTCTCCGCGCCAAAGAACCCGATCGTCTGGTACATCGAAAAGACGGTGCCGCTCAAGTATCGCCGCTGGGTCAAGGAAGGCATCCTCGAATGGAACAAGGCCTTCGAGAAGTGCGGATACCTCGACGCCATCGAGGTCATTCAGCAGGAAGACTACGACGCGCGAACCAAGGACCTCGATCCCGAGGATGTGCGATACAACTTCTTCCGCTGGATCGTCACAGGCCGCGCCTTCGCCATGGGCCCCTCGCGGGCGCATCCGCTGACCGGTCAGATTCTCGACGCCGACATCGTCTTCGACGACGCCATGGCGCGATCCTACGTCATGAGCTACAACCGCCTCACCGGCGGCGATGACAAGTGGGAAGCGTTCAATCCCTATCTCGAAGACTTCTACAACAATTTCCCTCGGTATCGGTTCCGGACGGCGCGCGAGCGCCTGTTGCCGAACGTGACCGTTCAAGAGGACCCGTACGCCGAATTCGAAAAGGCGCTGATGCGCCGAATGTTCGAGCGCGGCCGGCCGATCTGCGAGTGCGCCGCCGGCATGGCGAATCAGATGCAGTTCGCAGGCGTGGCGCTGGAAGCGGCGGGCCTCGGGCGCAACAGCGAAGAGTTCATGGGCCAGATCATCAAGGAAGTCGTCATGCACGAGGTGGGCCACTGCCTCGGCCTGCGGCACAACTTCAAGGCCAGCACCTGGCTCCCGATGAAGGACATCGCCAGCGGCACCGCGGTTGAAGCGAATGTCGGCTCGGTCATGGACTACAACCCCGCCATCGTCGCGCCGCGCGGCGAGGAGCAGGGTAACTTCACGACCCGCACGATCGGCCCCTACGACTACTGGGCGATCGAGTACGGCTACCGCCCCGTCGGCAAGCCCTACAGCGATGAGAAGGAAATGCTCGGCAAGATCGCGTCGCGCGTGGCGGAAGCCGGACTGGACTATGCCACCGATGAAGACACGATGGGCATCCTCTCGGCGGATCCCTACTCCAACCGCTTCGACATGGGCAAGGATGTCTCCTCGTACGCCAAGGACCAGATCAAGCTGATCAACAGCCTGCTGGAAGATCTGAGCAAGTGGGCGGTCAAGGACGGCGAGAGCTTCTACAAGCTTCGCCGGGCGTTCTCGACGATCATGGGCCAGCGGGCCCGTGTGGTCGGGTTTGTCGCCCGATTCCCCGGCGGCCAGGTGATCAACCGCGATCACAAGGCCGACCCGAACGGCCGCACACCGGTCGCGATGGTTCCGGCACAGGATCAGCGCGACGCGCTCAAGTTCGTCTGCGAAAACGTGTTCGCGGAGGATGCCTACAAGATCGATCCCGAGTTGATCAGCCACCTCGGACCGGGCCGGTACAACCACTGGGATTCGGATGAATTCGACTTCTTCGTTGACTTCAACGTCCACGACTTCGTCGCCGGCGCCCAGTACCAGGTTCTGACCACCATGATGAACCCGTTCACGATCGGGCGCGTCCACGACAACCAGGTGAAGTTCGAGTCGCCCGACGAGGCGTACACGCTCGCGGAGCACATGAACGGAATCACCGACGCGATCTGGTCGGAATTGGATGACAGCGGTCGCCGGGGAACCGACGAGAAGCCGTACATCAACAGCTTCCGGCGAAATCTCCAGCGAAACCACCTGGACGAGCTTATGACAATGGTTCTGAGCGAGCCGGGCGGAATTGTTCCGGCCGATGCCAACGCGATTGCGCGGCTGGCGGTGACCAAGCTCTCCAGCAAGATCGAAAAGGCGCTCAAGGACGGCAAGGTGGATACTGCAAGTGAAGCCCACCTGGCCGACGTGAAGACGCGAATCGACAAGGCGCTGGAGGCGCACTATTCGGTCGGCGGCTCCGGCGGCGGTCTCCCGATCTTCTTCTTCCATCCGGCCGAGGCCGGGAAGAAGTCGGATGCGGCACAGCCGATTCCGGTTCTGCCGTCGCGTTGACGATGCTCGCGTTTTTCGAACCAACGGTTCGAAGAATTGGATGATTTTCGGGGGCCCCGGTCATGGGCACATGACCGGGGCTTTCTTTTTGACACTGAGCTGACGCGGATTGAGCGCGGGTGCCGGATCACCGGAATCAGCGGGTGTCCGATTTCGGTCGATCAGCCGCCGCACCCAATCCTCTCGCGTTGAAATGACGACCAAATTGCTCAACAACGCGGCATTTTTACGGGCTTTCTCCTGCGGATTTCCCCCCTGCTTATTCGCGATCACCAGCCAAGTTGACTTTACCTCGCGACCCTGTGTAACCTCTTTCGCATCGTCGGAATGCGGTGGCTGCCGTCGATCCAAACGGGATGCGGCCACACCGGAAAACCGGCTGCAGGAATGAAAAAAACATGAATCCGGGGGCCTTGACAAAGGTCGCCGCGCCGGTTTCGAATCCGCAAAATGAAGACAAACAGGGTCGCGTGCCACTCGGCGGTCGAGGTGGGCAAACGGCATTCAACGGAAGAACAAATCCAGTACATAATTGAGCGTCAGCGGCGGGGGCCAGATACGGGACCGGAGCTGCACCGATCAGGGCAAGATCGCGCCGAATCGAGGCGGCCCGCGCAGTCACGGATTTGATCACAGACCTGTCTTTGAAGAGGAGTAAGGTTTAGATATGGTGAGAATGGATACTGGCTCCGAAAACAACGCCCGGCCGATGATGGAAGCGGACTTCGTTGAAGTGATGTATGCAAGAACGCCGGATGAGGCGAGTCACCTCCGGTCGTTTCTCTCCGAGAAGGCGATTCCGGCCCTGGTTGAACGCAATCCGGACCTGCCCGATCAGTGCGGCGTCGCCGTTCTGGTTCCGTCCGAGAAACTCGTCGAAGCGTCGCAGCAATTAACATGGCTTATGGCGCACGACGATGACGACGATGAAGATGTCGAATTCGATGACGACGACGATGATGATGATCTCGACGACTTCGATGATGACGACGACGATCCGGACTTCGACGACGACGACGACGATGACACGGATGACGATGACGACATTCCGGACGACGACGACGAGTGAGCAGATGCCGGTGGATTTAACCGTCGCTCCTCGGCGCGTCGCCTGATCTCGCCGGGAGAAATCCGCCATGAAGAATGAGCAAGAACTCGATGTCGCCTCCTCCGACGCCACACAGGTCGAAGAGAACCGCAGGAACGAGGAAAATGATCGACGCAAGACGGTGACGGATCGCCGTTGCGGTCTTGAAAGGCGGCGCGGCCCCGGCCGGCGCCGATCGGAATCCCGGCGATCCGCGGAAGAAGGGGAACTGAACGAGGAACAGTTCGAATTCGTCATGGCGATCGACGAATACAAGCGAAAAAACAAGCGTCCGTTTCCAAGTTGGACCGAGGTGCTTGAAGTGGTAAAATACCTTGGATACCGGAAAGTCGCCCAGAAGGCGGTGCATGTGGACCGCATCGAATCTGGGGACCGGTAACCGGCGAGGCGTACGGTTCGCCCCGCCGCCATGTCCGCGGGTGGGACCATGCCCATTGGGAGCTACCAGGTCGCCGATGTTCTCATGCTCGTCCTGTGCATCGCACCGGTCGCCACGTACTTCCTCACACTGGGCCTCGTCAACAGTCACTCGCGGCCATGGATGATCTCCGGCCGATCGGACTTCATCTCGCTCACGGTCGTCCTCATCCCACTCTTGATCTGGCCGCTTCCGATGCTTGCCCAGGCCAAGCAATGGTGGCTGCTGAGCGCGGCGCTCGTCGCCCTGACGGCGGTGTTCCTGCGCATGCTGCCCTCGGTGCGGGCGGGATTCGTCATCTACAACATCACCGAGTCACGATGCCTGAAGCTTGTCCACGACGCGATCACCAAGCTGGGATGGCAGGGAGCGTGGAACGGATCGAGCTGGACTTCCAGCGACGGCCGCGTCAGCCTTTCCGTTCGTGGTTTCACGCCGTTGCGAAACGTGACACTCAACATCGAATCCAATGGCGAAGCGACGAATCGGGACGTCGAGTCGCTCCGGGTCGAGATGGAACGGCGCTTTGAGTCCATCGCCCAGATGCCCTCGACGATGGGCGCATGCCTCGTCATGCTCGGACTCGGCCTGATGATCATTCCCATCTGGATGGTCAGCCGGCACATCGATGATCTCGTCGATGCGGTGACCCACCTCTTTTAGAATTCCTCCGATACATCCAGATCAACGACGACCGGACAGTGGTCAGAGGCCTCCGTTGCGATGACGCGATAGGACTTCGCCCGAATGCCCGCACCGCTGGCAAATACGTAGTCAATCCGCAAGGCGGGTCGGTTGGACGGCATCGTCATGAGCGACGGATCATTCGCCCGACCGAGATCGGTCCACGCCTCGCACATTCGACGAAATTCCGGCATCCATTCGGGGGTATTGAAGTCGCCGCCGATCAGTACGGTTCCCGGCTTTGTCTTCACCCGATCAATGAGATCGTCAATCTGCCGCGAGCGAGCCGTCGCCGACTCAAACACGTGGCGCACCTCCATTTTGAATGTTCCGTTCGCGTGCACTGAAATAACATGCAACGGCGGGCCGGGTAGGTCTACTGTCGCTGACATGGCATACGCCCTTCCACCATCGCCTGCGTCAATCACCACAACATCCTTCAGCGGCCAACGCGAGAGAATCGCGGGGTCGCCATATTTGTGAACATTGCCGACGCGGAGGCTGTTCAACGAATAGACCCGAAGCCCACCGATGCGTTCCGCCAGGTCAGCCGCCTGATCGACGCCGGCCGGCGCAAACTCCGGTCGAAGCACCTCCTGCAACAGGACGATGTCCGGTTTTTCGGTCTTGATCACATTAGCCAGGCCGTCCAAACCCAGCTTGCCGCGGTAGATGTTCCAGGGCATCAGACGAATGGCGCCGGGACGTACCAGCTTCGGCCGGGCGCTGCCCTTGCCGTCGGCTGCATTTTCATGACAGCCACTCAGCCCGATCATTGCCAGCATCGAAATCGTCAGCGCGACGCGTGAAGACCGGCTGACCACGACTGAATTGGATACGGTGAGAGCCACTATGAAGTGAACGGCGGCGCGGCAACCCGTTTTCGGCAGTCGGCCCGGTACAGCGTGCTAGTCAACAAACGACGCCCGAACCAGCTTGTTGAACCGCTCGATGAGCACCGGCAGATCGACCAGTTGATGCTCCCCGTTCTTGATCACGGTGCGGCCGTTGATGATGAGCCGATCGACGCGGGCGGTTCGACAGAGCATGAGCGCCCCGAGCGGATCCTGTTCGATCGCCCCGGCGAGCGCGAGGTCGTCCCGGCGGAACATCGCAAGATCGGCCGTGCATCCCTCTTCGATATTCCCGAGCAGCGGTCGGTTCAGCACTGCGGCGCTGCCGAGGGTGCCGAGTGTGAACGCCTCGGCGACGCTCATGGCCGACGCACCGCCGCTGACGCGCTGCAAGAGCAACGCCTGCCGCGCCTCGCCGAGCAGATGGCCGCCGTCATTGGAGGAGCTGCCGTCCACGCCGAGGCCGACGCGGGCGCCGGCATCGAGCAGCGCCCGAATCGGCGGGATACCGCTTCCCAGCCGCATGTTTGATGACGGGCAATGGGCGATCCCCGTGTTTGTTTCGGCCAGCCGCTTCACGTCGGCCTCGCTTACATGGACGCAGTGGGCGAGATAGACATCGGGCCCCAGCCAGCCGAGGGAATCAAGCAATTCGATCGGCCGCATCTTGAAGCGTTCGAGGCAGTATCGCTCCTCGTCGAGCGTCTCGGCCGCGTGGGTGTGAAGCAGCGCACCGCGCTCGCGGGCCATGATGGCGGCATCGCGCATCAGTTCGGGGCTGACCGAAAACGGCGAGCAGGGCGCGAGATCAATTCGGCGCCTTGAATGCGGCGACGGATCGTGGAAGCGGTCGAGCGCTCGCTCACAGTCTCTCAGGATGATCTGCTCGTCTTCGACGCAATCATCCGGCGGAAGCCCGCCCTTCGAATGGCCGACGCTCATCGAGCCGCGGCAGGCGTGGATGCGCATGCCCATCTCCTCGGCCGCATCGAGCACAGCCTCCAGCCTCGTGTCGGTACCCTGCGGAAAGATGTAAAAGTGGTCGCTAGTCGTCGTGCAGCCGGAGAATTGCAGCTCGGCGATGCTGATCTGGGCGGCGAGTTTCACCGCCTCGTAGTTGATGTTCCGCCAGCGTTTGTAAAGCTCGGTGAGCCAGCCGAAGAGCGGCGCATCTTGGACGCACTTGAGCCCGCGGGTGAGGGACTGGTAGAGATGGTGATGGGTGTTGATGAGGCCGGGGATGATGATGTGGCGCGAGGCGTCGATTGCTTGTTCGCGGGCATCAGGCCTCGTCTTGGCCCCGATGACGCCATTGACGATCGAAAGACTCTCTCCACGTAGCACGACCGGACGCCCGCCGCGATGTGCGATAAGATGGCAGTTCTGAAGGCTCGTCGGATCCGGCATCAATCACTCCGTTCTCACACTAACGCGTCAATCTCGCATGGTCCGGCGCGAATGGTGATGCGAATTCCGTCGAGCCATTCAAATTCCCGGAATTCAACAACTCCCACACCCGCTCCGGCGTGCACGGCGTCCGATCCGGCATCACGCCGATCGCATCTCCGATCGCACCCAGCACCGCCGGCGTCGCGGCGATGAGCGGCGGCTCGCCGATGCCCCGCGCCCCGAACGGCCCGCCCGGGTCATCGTTTTCGAGAATGACCGTCTCGATCTGCGGCACATCGCGAAACGTCGGAAGGATGTAGTCCGTGAAATTCGGATTTCGCATCACCCCGTCGGCCATCACGACCTCTTCCATGAGTGCCATGCCGATGCCCTGCGTCGCTCCGCCGACCATCTGCCCGGCCACCGACTGCGGATTGATCGCCCGGCCGACGTCGTGGCAGGCGATGAACCGCTCGACGCGAACCTCGCCTGTCTCGATATCGACGACCACCTGTGCGATATGCGAACCGAAGAGATAAGTAATAAACGACCGCGGCGACTGGCCCGTGTCGAAGTCCTCACAAACCGTTCGCGGCTTGAAGATGCCGTCGGCTGACAGCGAAAACCCGCGATCCCGCGCCGCCTTGAGAATCTCCGCCAGCGGCCGCTTGATGTTCGGATCGAACCGCCCAACCACCGAGCCGTTCACCAGGTCGAGCTCATGCGGATGAATGCCGATCAGTCTTCCGGCCGCGTCGAGAACCTGCTCACGCAGTTCGCTCGCGGCGATCTTGACGGCGTTGCCCGTGAAATAGGTCTGCCGCGTCGCCGACGACGAGCCGGACTCGTGCGTGCGGGCCGTATCCGCCCAGACGACATCGGTCTCATTCGTGGTGAGCCCGAGTTCCTCCGCGGCGATCTGCGCCATGATGGTGATCAGGCCCTGGCCGTACTCAATGCCGCCGGTGTAGACCTCCAGCCGCCCCGCCGGCGAGAATTTGACCGTCGCACGGCTGGCATCCGGAAAGCCGTCGCCGTAGCCGAGTCCGAAGCAGATCACGCTCATGCCGACGCCGCGGCGCTTGTGCGGCAGCAGCGGCTCGTCCACCCTTTTGTTCGACCGGAACTGCGACCACGCCGCGTCCAGGCATTCGACGGCCGTCGAGAGCGGAATGATCTGCCCGGTCGTGACCGCCTCGCCGCTGCGGATCAGGTTCTTTCGGCGCAGCTCGATGCGATCCATGCCCAGCCGCTCGGCGAGCCGGTCCATCATGCCTTCGTAGGCGATGGCCATCTGGCAGGCGCCGAAGCCGCGCATCGCGCCGGTCGGATTGTTGTTCGTGAAGACGCCATAGACATCGACGTACACGTTCGGCACGCGATACGGGCCGGTCGCATGGCTCGCAGCTTTGCGTAGCACGGCCGGGCCGGTGGAGGCGTAGGCGCCCTCCTCGGAATAGACCGTGATCTTGGCGGCCGTGATCGTGCCGTCGTTCATCGCACCGAGCGTGTAATGAATCCGCAGGGCGTGGCGTTTGTGCCGCGCCCGCATCGACTCCTCGCGGCTGTAGCGCATCGCGATCGTTTTGTTCGGATGCCGCAGCGCCACCATGCCGAGGTAAATCTGCGTGCTGATGTCCTCGCGGCCGCCGAACGCGCCGCCGGTGGCCGGGCAGATGACGCGAACCGATTCGATGGGCATGCCGAGGGCGAGCGCGATGAGCCGCCGCTCCTCGTGGGCCCACTGGCCGGAGACGTGGATCGTGAGATGGTTGCCGTCCCACAGGGCGATGCCGGCCTCGATATCGAGAAAGGCATGATCGACGGTCTGCGTGACGAAGGTCTCGCTGACGATGGCGTCGGACGTCTCCAGTGCCGATTCGGCGTCACCCTTTCGGATGCGCTTGCCGCCCATGATGTTCCCCTCGGGATGCAGCTTAGGGGCGTCGGGAGCGAGGGCGGCATCCATGGTGGCGACGACGGGCAGCTTTTCGCATTCGACCTCGACGGCGTCGCGGCCCTGACGGGCGGCCGTCTCGGTTTCGGCCACGACGACGGCGATCGCGTCGCCGCGATAGAGGATGCGATCCTCGACGAGAACCGGATGATCGCGATGAATGAGCCCCTGGCGATTCGTGCCGGGCGCGTCCTTGGCGGTGTAAACCGCGACGACGCCGTGGGTCTTCAAGGCTTTCTCGGGTTTCACGGCCTTCAGTCGGCCGTGCGGAATCTCGGAGCGGACGACCTGGGCGAAGAGGTCCGCGCGGTCAAAGAAGAGATCGGCCCCGTAGAGTGCCGTACCAGTGACCTTCTCGACGCCGTCGATTCGACGGGCGTTTGTGCCGACGGGACCGCGGGGCTCCTCCTTGTAGGGTGTTGATGAAGGCTCGATCAGCGGCTCAGCCTGCGCCGGTGGTGCATCGATTCCACCCGCGATGACGGAATCCTGAAGTGCAAAGCAGGGATCTTCGGTCCGACCACAGCCGCCGCCGTCGGAATCGATGCGCCGCCCGCTCTCAGAAACCCCGTCTCTCACTTGGCCTGCACCTTCCATTCACTCGCCGCCCCGCGTATCGCCTCGCAGATCGATTTGTACCCCGTGCACCGGCAGATATTTCCCTCCATACCCTCGAAGAATTCCTCCTCGGTCGGGTTCGGGTTGGCCTCCAGCAGCACCTTCGCCGCCATGATCAGCCCCGGCGTGCAGTAGCCGCACTGGGCGGCGCCGCTGGCGAGGAATTTCTCCTGGAGAACGTGCAGCTTTTTGCCCTCGGCCAAGCCCTCAATCGTCTGAACATCGCGGCCCTGCATCTGCGGCGAGAGCACGAGACAGCTGTTCACCGCCTGCCCATCGACGATGACGGTGCACGAGCCGCACTCGCCTTCAAGACAGGAGCCCTTGGTACCGGTCAGGCCGATCCGATCACGCAGCGTCGTCAGCAGCGTCTCGCTCCACGGCACGACCACGTCAACCGCCGTGCCGTTGACCTTGC
>CALLKH010000209.1 GCA_938008425.1 uncultured Planctomycetaceae bacterium
GCCAACCGCGCGCTCATGGGTTCGAACATGCAGCGCCAGGCGGTTCCGCTCCTGGTGTCCGAGCCGCCGGTCGTGGCCACGGGCATGGAGCGCATCGTCGCCCAGAACAGCGGCATGGTCATCCGAACCGACAAGGACGGAACGGTCACCTTCGTGGACGGTCAGCGGATCGTCATCGACGACACCGAGGAATACGTCCTTCGCAAGTTCCAGGGGCTCAACGAGCGAACCTGCCTCAGCCAGAAGCCGCTGGTCCAGCTCGGCCAGAAGGTAAAGGCCGGCGAGATCATCGCTGACGGCCCGGCCTGTCGAAACGGCGAGCTGGCGCTCGGTCGAAACCTCCTCGTCGGGTTCATGACCTACGACGGCTACAACTTCGAAGACGCGATTCTCATCTCCGAGCGCCTCGTTCAGGACGACGTCTTCACGAGCATTCACATCGAGGAATACGACGTCGAGATCCGCGAGACGAAGCTCGGCAAGGAAGAGTTCACGCGGGATATCCCGAACGTCTCCGAGCGGGCGCTGCGAAGCCTCGACGAGGACGGCGTCGTCTGCATCGGCACCGAGGTCAAGACCGGCGACATCCTTGTCGGAAAGGTCTCGCCGAAGAGCAAGAGCGAGCTCTCTCCCGAAGAGAAGCTGCTCCACGCGATCTTCGGCCGCGCGGGTGAGGACGTGAAGAACGATTCACTCGAGGTTCCGGCCGGCGTGAGCGGCATCGTGATCGACACAAAGCGGTTCAGCCGGCGTACCGGCATGACCGAGGACCAGAAGCAACAGCTTCAGAAGAAGATCAAGGACTACAAGGCGGCGATGAACAATCGCGCCATCGTGCTCTTCCGCCGGATGATCCACGAAATGGAGAAGGTCACCGGCCAGCCGATCGTCGACCCGAATACCAAGCAGGTCGTCGGTCGAAGCGACATCGCGGAAGTCGTCATGGAGCAGATCGGCGAGCCCGGCAACTGGGCATTCGATCCGAAGTGGATCAAGCCGGCCGCGAAGCGCGACGAGTGCGAGCCGATCTACCAGCGATACTGGCCGCGAATCGTCGAGCAGCTTGACGAGCGCGAGCGAAAGATCGCCCAGATGAAGCGCGGCGACGAGCTTCCCTCGGGCGTGCTCGAGATGGTGAAGGTGTACATCGCCACGAAGCGCCGACTGTCGGTCGGCGACAAGATGGCCGGTCGCCACGGAAACAAGGGCGTCATCGCCAAGATTCTGCCGGTGGAGGACATGCCGTTCCTCGACGACGGAACGCCGCTCGACATCATGCTCAATCCGCTCGGCGTGCCTTCTCGTATGAACGTCGGCCAGATTCTCGAAACCCATCTCGGCTGGGCGGCGCGCATTCTCGGCTTCCAGGCGGTCACGCCGGTCTTCGACGGCTGTACCGAGGCGGAACTGCATCAGGCGGTTGAGGAGGCGAACCAGAAGGTTGAAGCGCTTTCGAACGACATGGAAGCCGTGCGAAACGCCGAGAAGGATCGCCTGATCCTGACCAAGATGCCGTACGGCGGAAAGTTGATCCTGCACGACGGCCGCACCGGCGAGAAGTTCGATCAGCCGGTCACGGTCGGCTACCTGTACATGTTGAAACTGCATCACCTGGTGGACGACAAGATCCACGCCCGAGCCACGGGTCCCTACTCCCTCATCACGCAGCAGCCTCTCGGCGGCAAGGCCCGCACCGGCGGCCAGCGATTTGGAGAAATGGAAGTCTGGGGTCTCGAGGCGTATGGCTCTGCTTACGTTCTCCAGGAATTGCTCACGGTGAAATCGGACGACGTTGAAGGCCGCACGAAGATCTACGAGGCGATGGTTAAGGGCGAGAACACCCTCGAGGCCGGAACACCCGTCTCGTTCGACGTGCTCTGCAACGAAATCCGCGGCCTTGGGCTCAACATCCAGTTGGAGAAGGGCAAGTTGATCTAGCCCGGCCCGCGGACGGTGAGCCGGAGTGGTGTGCTTGAGCGTTGTAACCGGAGTGTTGTGGTGAATTCGAACATCGAGTTTGAAGTGGTCAGCAAGATTGATGTGGCCGACCTGAAGGCGTTCTACGACGCCCAGGGTTCGCGATTGCCTCATTCGATCGACAAGCTCACCACGATGGTCGACAAGTCCGTCTGCTTTGTGACGGCGCGAGACCGGAATTCACGACGACTCATCGGCATTGCCCGCGGTCTGGCGGACGGCGTGAGAGGCTATCTCACGGAGTGCAAGCTCGATCCGTCGTGCCAGGGTCCGGGGGCCGTCACGCATGTCGACGGCCGGATCGAGCATGACCAGTACAACATCGCCAAGGAAATGGCCGACCGCGTGATTGAGTCGCTCGCCAAGATGGGTTGCGAGCGGGTCGATGCGGCGGCCTACGGCACGGAAGTGGACTTTTGCGAGGAACTGGGCTTCAAGCGGACGGCCGGAATCGTCCCGATGAGCCTGAATTTGTCCGAGCATGATCGATACAAGCAGTTCTTCTCGAAGGCGGCTGAAACCGCCAAGGCCGGCGCGGCGAAGGCCTAGCCGGACGCGGAAGACCGCTGAAAAAATTAAGAGAATCAACCATCGACTGAACGAAGGATGGATCATCGAATGGCAGAGAGCATCTACGATCGAATCAATGATTATGGCGCGGTGAAGATTTGCCTGGCATCGCCGAACGACATTCGCTCATGGTCGTACGGCGAGGTTCGAAAGCCGGAGACGATCAACTACCGCACCTATCGCGCCGAGAAGGACGGTCTGTTCTGCGAGCGGATCTTCGGTCCGGAGCGGGACTGGGAGTGCTTCTGCGGGAAGTACAAGGGCACGAAGCACAAGGGCATGATCTGCGATCGCTGCGGCGTGAAGGTCACGCACAGCCGCGTCCGCCGCAAGCGCATGGGCCACATCAACCTGGCCGCGCCGATCGTGCACATCTGGTTCTTCAAGGCGATGCCGTCGCGCCTCGGC
>CALLKH010000210.1 GCA_938008425.1 uncultured Planctomycetaceae bacterium
CGCGGTGGGGGATATTTCGAATCCCGGGTTCAACGTGACGAATCACTTAGGAATCGCCATTTGGAATGGGTCAAGCAGCGGCAATGTCACGACCGTCAGTTCGGCGGGACCACTGAGCCTAAGCTATTACGGAACGTATGATCAGGGCGGCAACGTGTGGGAGTGGACCGACTTGGTAAGTCCTACTCTAAACCGCAAGTACCGAGGCGGCTCATATATACGGACCGAGGACTTTCAAGACTCAAGTCACTTTCAGTGGAATGGCCCCAATTTTGTCGGTTCCGGGGTCGGCTTCCGAGTCGCGAGTCTGGTTCCAGAGCCCTCGTCGCTGTCGCTCGTCTTGATGGGGTCGGTCGTGCTCTTTCGACGTCGGCGCGGCGATCGGTGAGTCAAAACTCCGTCTGCGTCACCGGCGCGACGTGGCACTGGTTGCATCGGCCGCGTTCGGGATGGGTGCAGCGGATTTCCTCGCGGGCGGCCGGGCCGGTATGGCAGGCGGCGCAGTTCTCCCGCATGAAGACGGGATGCGGCATGACCGGCGGGGCGAGCGGGTTCTGCCTTGATCCGCGGCGCAGGTCCTGCTGAAGCCCGGCGAAGCTGTTCTCGACGAAGACCTCGTCCGTTTCCTTGAAGACATGACACTGGGTGCAGCGGGCGAATTTTCCGGGGCCCTTGCCCGGCGACGTCTCGTGCGGCATCGGCGGGGCGAAGCCCATCTCGCCGAACTGAATTCCCTTGGCGGAGTGACAGGCGACGCAGGAGGCCCCGAGATTGCCGTGGGGGATGACCGGCGGCGCGCCGTCGTAGGCCCGACGCGCGGCACGCTCCAGCGACTTGGAGTCCGCCTTCGTCTGAACCACCGCATCGGCGGGGGGATTCGGTTTGGCCGAGGTCTGCGGGTTGCAGGACACGGCGACCGCGCCCAGGCAGCAGACGGCCGCGATGACGCGCGCGTGCCGCCACAAGGGCATCATGCATCCCGTTCTCATGCTCGTTCGATTTTGACCGCGCATTTCTTGTAATCCGGCTGGTAGCTGATATTGCACATGGCATCCAGGGTGAGCACATTCACCAGCAGATGCTCGTCAAAAAACGGAATGAACAGGCTGCCCCGCGGCGGCTTTCCGCGGCCGTCGACCTTGGCGCGCAGCTTGAGTTCGCCGCGCCGGCTCGTGACGCGCACCCAGTCGCCGTCCTTGAGGCCGAGATCCTGGGCGTCGGCGCGGTTGATTTCGACATACGCGCTCGGGACGGCCTGCTGAAGCTCCTTCACGCGGCGGGTCATACTGCCGGTGTGCCAGTGTTCAAGCACCCGGCCGGTGCAGAGCCAGTACGGGAATTCCGTATCGGGCGACTCGGGCGGGGGGTTGTACGGCCGCAGCCAGAACGCCGCCTTCTCGCCGTAGCCCTTCGCCTTGTAAAAGTGAACGCCGGACTTCTTCTTGACGTAGGGATCGAACCCGGCGGCGTAGCGGTAACGGGTCTCCTTGCCGTCGACGACGGGCCAGACGAGTCCGCGCGTCGCTCGAAGCTGCTCGTAGGTGGCGAGGTCCTTGCCATTGCCGACGGTGAAGCTGCGGTATTCCTCGAACATGGGCCGGTGCCAGTCGTCTTCGGGCCACGGGAAGAGATGCCCCATGCCCATGCGCCTGGCGACCTGGATCATCTGCCACGCGTCTTCCTTCGCCTCGCCCGGCGGATCGATCAATTTGTCCCAGTGCTGGGTGCGGCGTTCGGAGTTGCCGAACATGCCCTCGCGCTCGACCCACCCGGCGGCGGGGAGAATCAGGTCGGCGACCTCGGTCGTGGGTGTCGGGTAGATGTCGCTGACGACGATGAACCGGCCGTCGCCGGGCTTTCGCTCGAAGCGGTGCAGGTTCGGCAGTGTGACCCAGGGGTTGGTGGTCTGGATCCACATGCATTTGATATCGCCGCGCTGCATGGCCCGGAACATGTCCACGGCGTGGTAGCCCGGCTTCTCGGAGATGGTGCCCTCGGGCAGGCCCCAGATCTTCTCGGTCTCGGCGCGGTGCTC
Organism: uncultured Planctomycetaceae bacterium; assembly: GCA_938008425.1. Taxonomy (GTDB): domain Bacteria; phylum Planctomycetota; class Phycisphaerae; order UBA1845; family UTPLA1; genus JADJRI01. The sequence goes on from CALLKH010000210.1 coordinate 2,036, forward strand.
GGGATTGGTGACGACGCGATCCGACGGAAGCCGATTGCACAGCGTGCCGACTTCGCGAACGGTTCCGCAGGCCGCGGGCTGGCCGGTCATGCTGAAGGGATTCGATCCGGGCCGGCCGATCTTTCCAGTGATGAGATGGAGATCGGTGATGAGGTTGTTCATCCACGTGCCGCGGTAGTGCTGGTTGACGCCCATGCACCAGGTGCTGACGGTGCCGCGCTTGTTGTCGCCGTAGACCTTCGCCAGCGCCTCGATCTGGGCGACGCTGACGCCGGAGAGTTCGCTCACGCGCTCGGGGGTGTAGTCCGCAAGGAACGTCTTGAGCTCCTCGAAGGAGGCGTCCTTCATCTCCTCCTTGAACACGTAGCGATCGGCCTGGTCCTCGTAGCAGCCGTAGCCGATGACGGCGGGGTCTTCGATGCCGCGTTTGAAGACGAGGTTTTCCTTGATGAAGGCGTGATCGACCTGGTCGTTTTTCACGAGCAGGTGAAGAATGCCGTTGGCGAGGGCGAGGTCGCCGCCGGGGCGAAACTCGATGTACATGTCGGCGTAGTCGCTGGTGGCCGTTCGGCGCGTGGCGAGATCGATGATGCGGGAGCCGGGCTTCTTGCGCTTGGTCTCGAGGATGCGGCTGAAGAGAACCGGGTGCATCTCGGCGACGTTGTGGCCCCAGAAGATGAAGTCGTCGCCGAATTCGAAGTCGTCGTAGCAGCCCATGGGTTCGTCGCTCTGGAACTGCGTGACGAACCCCATGACGGCCGACGCCATGCAGAGCCGGGCGTTCGGTTCGAGGTTGTTCGATCGCATGCCGCCCTTGACCCACTTGAGCGCGGTGTAGCCGTCGAAGATGGTCCACTGGCCGCTGCCGTAGACGGCGACGGACTCGGGGCCGTGCTCTTCGAGCGCTCCTTTGAACTTTGATGCGACGAGGTCGAGGGCCTCGTCCCAGCTGATGCGCTTGAGCGAGCCGTCGGGCTGGCGAAGCTGCGGGTAGAGCAGGCGATCCTTGCCGTAGAGCATGGCGGGCAGATGATAGCCCTTCACGCAGAGCAGGCCGCGATTGACCGGGCTGGCGGTGTCGCCGCGGACGGCCATGATGCGATTGTCCTTCACGCCGACCTCGACGCCGCAGCCGGTGCCGCAGTATCGGCACGGCGCCTTGCCCCAGGTGAGCTGCTCGGGCGTGAGCGCGGCCTGCGTCGCGGCGATCTTTTCGGCCTCTCGCCGGTCGTCGCATGAAAAGGCGGCGATGCCGCAGGACGCGGCGCTGGTCGTGCCGAGAACTTTCAGAAATGTGCGTCGTGGAATGTCGGACATGGGGTGCTCCCTCGGATCGGAGTTTTCCCGCGGATCAGGCCTTAGTCGGCGTACCGCAGCTTTCGGTCGGACTCTGTCTGCTCGATCCACTTGTGTTCCGGCCGTGCGAGGATTTCGTCGATGACCTTCTCGACGGCCGTCGCCTGTTCGGGCTTGCCGTGGGCCTTGGCGTGCTCGCAAAGCTCGCGCGCCTGGGGAATCATTTCCTTGTAGAACCGTTCGGCAACTTCAAACATGCCGTGCCAGTGGGTGTAATCCGGCGCCATCATGGATGCGCCGTGTCGTGCCCGCCGGCCTTCGTGATGCCAGAGATAGAACCACGTCCACTCGATTTCATCGTCGAACTGGGCGGGCGTGATGAGGCCGTTGGAGGATAGCGCGCTCATGATGGCCTGCCCGGGCTTGGCGAATTTCTCGTTGTAGAGAACGACGAGATCGTCGTACTGCCTGTAGAAGGCGTTGACGTAGTCGGGCGTGTGGCAGGTGAGGCAGGCGTTCTGCATGCGGTCCCGCTTCTGCTGCCAGGTGTCGGCCACCAGTTCGCGCCGCTTCTCGGGGTCGGTCTCGGTGACCACCGCGTGGTTGATGTCGGTGTCCATGACGAGGCTGACCGGCGGGCGGTTGGTCCAGCTGATTCGTTCGCCCGGATCGTGCGTGACCTTGCCGCCGTTGCGGATGTTGCCGCTCATGTGGCACGACGCGCAGGTCGGCGCCGCGGAGTAGTCCTTGCCGAGCACCCAGCTTTCGGCGTTCAAGTTCATCTTGTCGCGCAGATCGCGATAGGCCACGCCGTGCTTGGATTCCTCGTAGATTTCCTTCTGCGGATGGTCCGGGCCGAGGTGGCACTTGCCGCAGTTCTCCGGCTGACGGGCGCGGCGCGGGCTGAAGTCGTGGCGGCTGTGGCAGGCGGAGCAGGAGCCGCGCGTGCCGTCGAGGTTGATGCGGCCGATGCCGGTGTTGGGCCAGGTGCTGGCGTGGAAGCGCGGCCGGCCGTTTTCGTCCTTCTGGATTCGGGCGACGGCGTCGAGGTTGGTGGGCTTGCCGTCGGGGCCGGGCCGGAGATCCTCGGAGGTGATCATGCCGCCGTCGGTCGCGACGAGGGCGACCTTGGAGCCGTGGCACTGCTGGCAGCCGAGGAAGGCGCTCGCCATGCCGTTGACCTTGTCGACGGCCGGGCGGCCGGGCGTGGGCGAGTGCGGATTGAACGGCGTGCGCGAGCCCTCGACCGTCTCGGCGAGGAAGTTGTCAAGCGACGCGAGAATGTTGCCGGCGGCCGCATGGTGGCTGTGGGCGAACTCGCTGGCTTCATGGGGGTGGCACTTGGCGCAGTCGGACGGTGTCACGACCGTGGCGATGAGGACGTTGTAGTGATTGAACGCGTCGGGATCGCCCGCCGAGGCGGTGTGGCACTCGACGCATCCGACGCCCTTGGCGGCGTGGGTGCTGCCCTTCCAGTGGTCCACGATGCCTGGCGACTGGTTCGCGTGGCACTCGATGCAACTGTGGCTGGATTCGGGCACAAGCGAAATCAGCGTGGACATCGGCATGTCCTCGGGGGCGAGCCCCTTGCGCGTCTCCAGTTCCGCCACCATGATCAGTGCGACGCACAGGGCGACGCCGAGCACAAACACCACGATTCGTTTTGAATTGAGCGACATATCGTAAACCCCTGCAAATCGGCCGGCTTCAGACCATGGCCTCCCAGACGGTGAGAATCAGGAAAGCCGTGAAGGCGGCGATTCCGACGTAAACTCCGAGATCCTTCTTCGGTGCGAATTTTTCGAGCAGGGCGTCCACCCACGGCCACCCCACGACCATCACGGCCAGTACACCTGTCAGCGCGACGGCCGTATTGAGGCCGAGGATCTTGAGCATTCTGAACTGGAAGAAGAAGTACCACTCCGGCTTGATATGTTCCGGCGTGACGAGCGGATTGGCCTGTTCGCCGAGACGCGCGGGGAAGACCAGGCTCAGGAGCGTCAGCAGGAAGAGCAGGAGAGTGCCGATCATCAATTCGGAGATGATGTGATCGGGAAAGAAGTTGAACGGCTTGTCCGGCCCGGCGCCCTCCGTGAAGAAGCGATGGCGGGCGATGCCGTAGACGACGGTGACCGAGAGCACCACGGCGGCGATGATCCAGAGCGAGGGGTTCATCGATTCGTGGTTGACGAGATCGAACACCAGCTTTCCGATCGACAGAATGCCGACGAACAGCCAGATCAGCAGGCCGTACATGTGGCCCCGGAAGAGCAGCGCCGCGGCCGTGACGATGATGACACCGGCGATGATCCAGAAGATTCGGCTGGACTCAAGGGTGAGGGCGCGGGTGATGACCTTGACGGCGAAGGGGTTCATCCAGGCCATCACGAGGCAGCCCAGTCCGACGAGCGCCACGCCGAGAGCCATCAGTCGGACGCCGAGAAGCGATCGCGCCGTGCGGCCGCCCGTGCCGGCGGTCTCTGAATGCGGATCGGTGAAGCTGAGCTCCGACACGCCGTGAATTCTCAGGATGGCGACATGCAGCCCGATGAGGACGATCATCACGACGGGCAGAATCCCGACATGGAGGTTGAACATTCGGGTCAGCGTGTTCGGCCCGATCTGGTCGCCGCCGCGCATGAAGGAGGCGAGCATTTCGCCGACGAAGGGGGCGGTCGCGGTCAGTTCGGCCGCCACGGTGATGCCCCAGTAGCTCAGTTGTTCGTAAACGAGCGAATAGCCGGTGAAGCCCATGACGAGCGTGCAGCCGATCAGTCCGCAGCCGACAACCCAGTTCAACTGGCGCGGATGCCGGAAGGCACAGGAGAAGTAGACGCGGCACATGTGAAGGATGACCGTGATGATCATCAGGTTCGCGGCCCACTTGTGAATGCTGCGCAGGAACCAGCCGAAGGGGATCGACGTGGTGATGGCGTGAACGCTTTCGTAGGCGTGATCGTCGGAAGGGACGTAGTAGAACGACAGCAGGATTCCCGTCGTGAGCTGGATGAAGAAGAGGTAGGCGGGCGTGCCGCCGAGGGCGAACCACCAGCGCTTGATGTGGCCTGGAACGGGCTCGTTGGTGACATTCTGGACGCGTCCCCAGTCTACGGGAAGCAGCTGCCAGAACCTGCCGGACGAGGAGCGCGTCGTTGTCACATGTGGGGCGGGTTCATGTGCCATGTGATTCCGCCTCCGCGACCATGACGTAGACCCATCCGGTTTCGGCGTTCACTTTCACATCAAAGGTCGGCAGGTTCTTTCCCTCCTTCGCAGGCGGACCGCCGGTGGCGATGCCGTTCTTGTCGAAGGTGCCGTTGTGGCACGGGCAGTAGAACCGTTCGTGAGCCGCCTCCCAGTGAACGCGGCAGCCCAGGTGCGGGCATTTGCTCGACAGCGCCTTGAATCCGGCGGCCGGGTTCGCGCGATCTTCGGCCACGCGGGCGAGCGTGATCTCCTCGCCGCGCGGATCCTTGAGGGTGATGGCCTTTCCGACGGGCATTTCACTCAGCGTTCCGGCAAACATCTCGCGCTTTTTTCCGCCCCGGCCGAGAGGCACAAGATACCGAAAGAAATGCAGCGCTCCGGTGCCGTAGCCGAGTGCGACGCCGAACAGCATCAGAATGGTGGCGACGAATCCGCGCCGCTTCCTGGTCGCGGCTTCGATCGGACAGGCGGCGCCATCCATGAATTCAGGTTCGCTCATGACATAACTCCCGAATGACGACTCTCGGGCGGCGGAAATTGTCGGCGCGGGGACGACATTGCCCGCGGCCGAAAATCCGCGGACATGGCGCTACAGGACCGAGCCATGGGCGTTGAGGCTATCGACACAGGAAACCGGCTGTCAATAAGCGATAAACGCATACAGGCATCTGATTTAGCGTTCGAGGCAGCGCCCGGTTGGCACTGCGTTGAAACTCGCGTGCGAAGGGGCAAGGCCTATCGTGAATAGTGGAAAATTCCACACATTCGCGCGTCGGAATCCGCTCGTTGAGTTTTTTGCAGTTTTTCCAGTGACGGCGCGAGGTCGTCGCGGGATTGAAGTGTTCTTGTTCCCGGGTATCGAGTTGG
>CALLKH010000211.1 GCA_938008425.1 uncultured Planctomycetaceae bacterium
GCGGGCGTAGTTCAGTGGTAGAACGTCAGCTTCCCAAGCTGAATGTCGTCGGTTCGATCCCGATCGCCCGCTTTCAAACCGACACGTTTTCTCTTCAAGACCCGGCCTTGGCCGGGTCGCTTGGTCTTTCGTCCTGGGGCACGGTGACCCTGACTCGCGCCGTCGCGATCATTTTCGGGTCGGGTCGGAGTTTCAGCGAGTGCGCGATCGCCCCCTCCGTCCGCGGCACAACCCCCTGGAAGACTTCCCTCCCGTTGGCCATCACCGTCACGGGTTTGTCGAGGTCGAGCAGTGCATCGGAGAGGAGCAGGTCGATCGTTCTCGCTCTGCCCTTGTCTGCGCCCGCCGCGACATTCTGCCCCTCGCCAGCCTCCGGCCGGTCAGCGGTCAGCGCGATCGTCTGGCCGTCCACGCTCGCACAGATCGTCCGGCCTTTCACGGCCTGACTTTCCGGCACAGCAAGCCAGTAGAACCGCGTATGCGGCGTGTTCCCCTGCTTCCACACGATCGTGCGCGGCCACGGGTTTCGCGTATGCGAAGCCATCCACGGCAGGGCCTCGGCATCCTTGCGGTCCATCCAGTGGCCGAGGCCCGGATAGATCTTCACCATGTGCGGGTATCCATCCTCGTCCGCTTTCTGCAGCGCCCCCAGCCGCTCTCCCCACGCCTTCGCGACGGTGTTGCGGTTGTACGCCTTGTCCTCACCGCCCATGAAGATCGCGAATGGCAGGTTCCGCAGGCCTTCGGGCGAGGCATCGTTCGGATGGCCGGCCATCATCGCCGCGGTGGCGAAACGGTCGGCCATGCGGGGCGCGAGTTGATAGACGCCGTCGCCCCCGGCGGAGTAACCCATGAGGTACACGCGGTCGGGGTTCACGCCCCACGCGATGACGGCGGACTCGATGAGGCGGTCGAAGAGTGCATCGATCTCCGGGCGGTGCCAGAGGTTCCACGTGTCACTGGGAGCGCGCGGGGCGATGTAGATTCCCTCGTCGGGTTGGTAGAGACCGATCTGGTTCTGCCATTGGCGGTCGTTGACTTCCTTCGGCGCGCCGCCGCCGCCGTGCATGGAGATCCAGAGGCTGCGGCCCGACGCGGGCGCCTCGCCGAACTCGCGCTTCAGGAAACGCATCTCGTGCCCCGCCGCGCGGATGACGCCTGAGGCGAGTTCTTCAGCGCGGGCTTCGCGCTGGCTGGCGATGTGCGCGTGCCAAAGGCGGTCGGCGGCTTCAGCGGCCTCATCGCGGCTCAGTGACTTCCCCGCTTCGTTCGCCCGGGCCTCGCGAGAAGCCGTCTCGGAGCCGACGTCGCGCGAGGGCAGTGGGGGGTCGGCGGGGGCCTGAAGAATCATCGCCGCGGCGAAGAGGGAGCTGACGAGCATGGGGCGAGTCTACGGGATCGGTGCCAAGAAAACACCCCCGCGGCGGCGCGGGGGTGATGAACGAGAAGCGATTCGAATGTCGGCTCGGAGTGCCGTTCCACCAGAAACAGAATGTCGGCTCGGAGAGCCGTTCCATAAGAAACAGAATGTCGGCTCGGAGAGCCGACCTACCAGAACCAGACGCCGCGATTCAGCGCACCGCTTGGTGTACGGCGCCGCTGCCGAGGATTGCTTACCGCCGCCGACGCAGGCCGATGAGCCCGGCGGGGGCGAGAAGGGCCAACGCGCCTGGCGCGGGCGAGATCGTGAACTGATCGAAGATCAGGCCCGCGGGCTGAATGCCTGCGTCCTCGAAGCCCCAGTTGAAGACGCTCAGCCCGGCGAAGGTGTACGTGCCGAAGGCGTCGAGAATGTCGAGCGAGGGCAGACGCGACTGCTCATACGTCGCGCTGAAAACCATCTTGATGAACGGGTCGATCAGCCCCGCGTTGTCGATGGAGACGCCGTTCGGGAAGCCGTCGACCGACGAGCCGAGGAAGAAGCCGTCCACAGCCGGGTCATCGTTGCGGATGACGAACAGCGGCGTCTCGCCGACCGGGAATGGATTCGGCATGCCGACATTGATGCCATTGACCGTGAACAGGAACGAACTCTGGATGATGTGGTAGCCGCGCGTCGGGAAGTTGGTGCTGTCAATAAAATTGTCGGAGTCAACATCGAAAACGGCGCGCACGTCGCCCGAGTTGATTCCCGCGAGCGGGCCCGATCGCAACTGCCCAAAGTCCCAAGTGCCCGTGATCTCCACCGTGACCTGCGCTGCCTGCGCGGCACCGGCACACC
>CALLKH010000212.1 GCA_938008425.1 uncultured Planctomycetaceae bacterium
TGAATCGAATGGGCGCGATCCTGAGCAAGGAAGGCCCGACGGTCATCGTGGAGGGCGTGAAGCAGTTGATCGGTGCGCCGGTCATGGCGAGCGATCTTCGCGCGTCGGCGGCGCTGGTTCTTGCTGGCCTGGTCGCCAAGGGCAAGACCACGGTGTCGCGCGTCTATCACATTGACCGCGGTTATGACCGTATCGAGCTGCGGCTCAACGCGCTCGGCGCGGATATCAAGCGAATGCCTGAATGAACTGCACCCGCTGCCAATACCTGCTCTGGGATCTCACGGAGTGCCGGTGCCCCGAGTGCGCGGCGCCGTTCGAGGTGAGCGATTTCGCGTTTACACGCGAACACGTTCACTTTCTCTGCCCGGATTGCGGCCAGGCCTATCTCGGTTCCGACGAGCAGGGTCTGCCGACGCCCAGTCGATTTGAGTGTGTCTCGTGCAGCGGGATGATTGATGTCGCCACGATGCGCGTGCATCCGGTTCATGAAGAGGCACGTGGTATGGCCGTTCGTTCCGGGACGGCCTGGGAGCATCGCGACTACTTCGGGCGGGTGCCCGCGTTCCTGGACGGCATCGCCAACATCGCGACGCGGCCCGGGGAGTATTATCGTCGCGTATCGCATTCCGCTCCGAGCGGCGCGCTGATCTTCAGCGTCTTGTCAGGCTATCTCGCCGCGGCTGTCTTTCTCGGGATGTTCAGCTTCCTGGTGAGGTCGGGCATTCTTGCGGCCGGCATCAATGATCGATTTCTCGCACAGCCGAAATTCTGGCTCTACCTGGGCATCGGCGTCCCGTTCGGCCAGATCGTCTGGAACTATGTCTATGGGTTTATCATCTATGCGGTATTGCGGCTGATGGACCCATCCCGGCGGGACTATGAGGCCACCGTTCGCGCGGTGGCATACGGCTCGGCTGTCCTGCCGGCGATGTGCATTCTTCCGCCTGTTGGCCTGCTCTGGTACACGCGCGTCGTCGCTTGTGGCGTGGAGTCGTTTCACCAGACTTCGCGCAGCCGTGCGTTCCTGGCCACAGTCCTGCCGTTACTCCTGGTTGCGCATCTCGTCGCGGGTCTCGTCTATACCGCCTTGATGGCATGATTCTCCCATCAAACGAGATATCCTGCTGACGGTATGCGAATTGCCGTGATCAGATGACCTTCGACCTCAGGTTCAAGAAAGGACAAAGTTATCGGCCCGAAAAGGACGATGACTGTCGATAGGGAAGTCGGCTGCAGGTTACGCATTCAGGAGAAAATGAATGTTCCCACCTTTTGTGCAGAGTTTCGGCGATCAGTTCTTTGCTGTGATTATCAACCTGATCGGATCGATCACGGGCGCCTTCTTTACCAACATCATCAATGCGCTGGGTTCCACGGTCTTCATCCCGTTGCTCCAGGGGCTCGCGCAGGCCCTCGGTATCACGACCGAGTGAAAATCCGCGCGCATTCTGACTAATCGGTGACCTGTTCCGCTGGTCGGCCGGACGCCGACCATTGTTTGCGCTGGCCGTCCTCTGCGCATGGAGGCGAGGCTCATGGATCGAATCGTTCTCGTCGCCGTCATGTTGACCCTGGGTTTGGTCGTACAACCCTCCGACGTGCGGGCGCAGTCTTCCGATGCATCACCGAAATCCGAGGAGGTACGGTCGGCCGAAGCGGCCGACGACGCGTCAGGGCCCGAGACTCCGTCGGACGAAACGACGACGAAGATCGCTGAATCGGAAGTGGACGCCGAAACAAAGCCCGCAGCTCCTCTTCGCGGCCCGAAGTACATCAATCTCCGCTACAACGACGACTTCAGCTACCTCGACGGCCCCGAAGGCAGCTACAAGCCGGATATCTTCGATCCCATCAAGTGGATACATCTGACCGATGATCTGACGCTGAGCCTCGGCGGCGAAGCGCGGGTGATGGTGCACTCGCTGACCAACCCCGGCTTCGGCGGCAACATTCCGACGCAGGACACCTATCTCTGGCACCGCTATTTTCTTCACGCCGACCTGAGGTACCGCAAGCTGTTGAGGGTTTTCGCGCAGGGCGTACACGCGGAAATCGAGGACCAGAATTTCCCGCTGCGGGCGGGCGACGAGGATCGATTCGACTTTCACCAGTTGTTCATGGATGCGCGAATCCTCGGCGAAAACACGCCGGTCACGCTTCGAGTCGGCCGGCAGGAAATGCAGTACGGCAAGCAGCGGCTGGTGAGTCCGCTGGACTGGGCGAACACGCGGCGATCGTTTGACGGCGTCAAGTTGATGTATCAGAGCGAGAAGCTCGATGTCGACGTCTGGTACATGAAGCCGGTGCCCATCGATCTCACCGAGGGGCTCAATCGCAAGCCCAACGAGTATCGCACCGAGCAGGATTTCTACGGAATCTACTCCACTTACAAGGGCATTCCGAATCACGAGGTTGATGCCTACTTTATGGCACTCGTGGACGACGGCGACCTGATGAACGCCAATTTTCGCCGCGGCGATCTATCGCTCTATACCCTCGGCGGGCGGATCGGCGGCAAGTTCGGCGACTTCGACTACGACGGCGAACTGGCCGGCCAGTGGGGTTCGTTCGCCGGCGACAAGATCAGCGCCTGGATGGCGGGCGTCGATGCGGGCTATACGTTCAGCCAGGTCGACTGGAAGCCGCGAATCGGCGTCGGGTTCGACTGGGGCAGCGGCGACCGGGATTCCACCGACAACAAGCACAGCACGTTCAACCAGCTTTTCCCGCTGGGCCACGCCTATCTCGGATACCTCGATCTCGTCGCCCGTCAGAACGTCATCGCACCCAACGTCAACCTGACGCTGACGCCGCATGAGAGGGTCGTGGTCAAGACCACCTGGATGGGATTCTGGGCGGACTCGCCGAATGACGCACTCTACAATGCCGGCGGCGGGGTCTCACGCCGCGATCGATTCCGCAATCCCGGGCACGAACTCGGCAACGAGCTGGATCTCACGATCGAAGTCAAGGTCGATGCCCATCAGAGCCTCCTCTTCGGCTACTCGCACTTCTGGGCGAGCAACTTCATTGCCGCGACGGGTGCCAGCCGGGATGCGGACTTCCTCTACATGGGTTACACCTTCAAGTTCTGACGACCCGCCGCGCAGGCGACTGTTCTTCTTTGGCATGACAACCCGCGCCGGTTTGCCGCCGCCTGACGTGCCGAATACCATTCCAGCATGACTCGCGTCTCCGTCATCACAGTTTCCGATTCGCGATCCATCGGCACGGCCGAGGATCGGAGCGGGCCGGCGGTTGAGGCGGCGCTGTCGCCGCTGGGGCTTGAAGTGTCAACCCGGCTCATTGTTCCCGACGACGTCGGACAGATTCAGGCGGCGGTACACGCTTATCTCGGCGATGCTGCGCTGATTGTGACGACCGGGGGAACAGGGATATCGGATCGGGATGTGACGCCGGAGGCGCTCGAGCCGCTCTTCGACCGGCGACTGCCGGGATTCGGCGAGATCATGAGAACCGGATCCTATTCGAAAACGCCGCTGTCGATCATTTCACGCGGCGGCGCCGGCGTCATCGGCCGTACGCTCGTGGTCATGCTGCCCGGCAGCCCCGGGGGCGTGGCGGAGTGCCTGGCGCTGATCGGACCGGCCATCAAACATGTTCTCAAGGTGCTCGACCGGCAGAAGGTCGATTGCCAGTCCGAGCGGGAAGCGGACGTCGGCTCATCGGGCACGACCCCATAAATCGCCAATAGTTCACGCACGAGCGCCAATACGAACCTATGTTTCCCATTCGAGACGATGTACCGATCCGTTCCAAGCCGTACGTTACGCTGGCCCTGATTGCGGCCAACATCGCGGTTTTTCTGTTTCAGATATCGCGGCCCGATGACGGCAACAAGGTGTTGACCTGGAAATATGGGTTCGTACCGGCCGAGTTCGTCCTCCCGGAGAAAGAATTCGAAGCGGGACTCCAGAAGAATCCGCCCGTTCGGCAGTTGACCGACCGTCGTGGCCGACCGCTGTTCGATCTCCG
>CALLKH010000213.1 GCA_938008425.1 uncultured Planctomycetaceae bacterium
CGCGCCAGTCAGAGCCGGGCTGTCTCAATCCGGTGAGGCATTCGGCGAACAAAAGGACTCGAAAACTGAAACGAACGGCTTGGTGCAACCATGGTCACCGCCCCGGGACGGGGCGGCTCTGACTCCTGAGACCAGAAACGAGCGCGTATGGGGCTGACCAAGAGGCTGAAGGGGCATGAGTTGGGAAAACGTGAACCCGCAACTCTATGCGATTGACGTCTCCCGGGAACGTCCGCGCCGATCTTCGTCCCGACCGCGTGGATCTTTTCCGCTCTCGTCGAAAATCCGCTGCCGAATCAAGGCCCCGGCGTCGTTCATGGCGATCGATCGAGCTTCCTGCCGTAGCCCCACGACTGGATCGTCGCCCAGCGCCGGCAGCTCGTCGTTGAGATGCGAGAACATCTCATACGCGATGCTGACCTCGCCGCTGGTCTCATCGCGGCGAATTTCGATCAGACGGCCCTCCTGCGGCAGATCGATCGTCGAACACGTTTCGATCTCGAGATAGCTGCCGCGATCCGTGACCCGGTTTCGATGCTTGTGGCCGCAGATATGCAGTACGACATTCGAATGCTCGCCGAGCAGCGATCGGAATGTCTCCGGCGTCAGCGCCGAACCGAGACCCGCTTCGAGCGACGCGCTGGGGTGGTGCGTGGCCACGATGATGACTTCATCGCGCGCCTGTGCCGCAGCCAGTTCCGATCGAAGAAACTCGGCCTGCGCCGCGGAGACGGCAGCCGAGACGTAGATCATCGCGGGGATTCGATGGCCCGGATCGCTGGAGTCGAGCCCGATGAGTCGAACGCCTGGCGCCGGCGATACGCTGAACCAGGAAGGTCCGTCGTCCGACGTCATGCCATGGCCCGCCGGCGTCGTCAGCGTCTGGAACAGTGCCCGGACGAAATCCGCCTTGCTGTAGAAGCGCCGCGCCGGGTTCGGCTCGAGGAACCGTGCCGTCTGAAACACCGCCGGCGGCCCGGGCTCATTCGGCGTGACGTTGCCGTGTGCGAGAAAGCCCGCCGGGTCGAACTCGGTCGGCAGCACGATGCCCGGCCGCGGCTGGAGCGGCAGCGGCGCCGTCCGACGGCCGAACGGCCCATCAAAAAATGGAAAGAGTCCCGTCGCGAAGCTGTCGTGGTTGCCCATCAGAGCGTACCACGGAATCGACGGGAGCCCTCCGTGCGCACCGTTTCGATAGAGGCCGGCTGACTGAAACGCCGCGTAGGGGTCCATCGTCGCCGGCGGCCGCGAATCGACGGGGCGATCGTCCGGACCGGAGAGCGGATCGATCAGACGGCCGTCGAAGAGCGAGAGCAGAGACTCGAGCTCGTTGGATTGGGCGTTGTCGGTGCCGTCGCCGGTGTGGATCAGGAAGTTCACGTTTCGCCCGCTCGCGTGAATGCGATTCACGGTGCGGAGAATGCCGTCGAGGATATGGTTTGAGTACGCCTCGTAGGGCCGCCAGGCGCTGCGCGTCACGATCTGCGCCGCGGGGAAACGCGCCGGCGACTCGTCATCGACGATGTGGGTGTCGGTGATGTGAGCGAACCGGGCGAGAAGCGTTCCAAGCGAACCTTCGCCCTCGGGGCTTTCGCGACTTGGCAGCAGCGTGCCCAGGTCCGGCACGCTTTCGCATCCCAGCCCGGTGACCAGGCCGGAAGCGAGCGTTGCACGGATGAATTCGCGTCGGTTCATCTGGGGATTCCGAGGATGCCGCAAGCGACAACAGCGCGAACTGTTCAGGCGCGATGACTGCGGGCGAAGGGTTTCTCACAGATTAGTGCCATGCCGCGGCCGCCCCGCTCCTTTGGAGCTGGGGCTAAACGGGCGTGGCTGAGCGGCGTCAGACGCCGACGACGGATCGGCATTCGACTTCGCGCACCGGCGCCGCGCCGGAGCGAAGCTGCACTTCGAGTTCCTTCAGCTTCGCCTCGATCTCCGCCATTTTCTCATTCCGCCGGACCAGCTTCTCGCGATGGCGGCTGAGGAAGTACGCGATCGTCTCGATGCGTATCTTAATCGATCCCGTCGGCTTGTTCTCGTCAATGTCCTTGAAGCAGAAGTACGGCGTGCCGCTGTTTTCGATGATCTCCTCGATCACCGTGTAAATCGGGGCATCGTGGCCGCACTTGAAGCTCGACAGCTCCAGCGCCACCAGGTTCGGATGCCGCGCCGCGAATTTGGCCGCCCAGACCTTGCGGCTGGTGTTCTCGCTGTACGAGTTCTTCCATACGTCCTCGATCGACAGCACGCTGGCGAAGTCGCCCCGGCGAACCTGCTCGCCGAAGAGACGTTCCAGCATGTCGGGATCATGCGGCAGCGAGTCCATCGTGAAGACGGGAATCCCCAGCTTCTGGAACTCCGACGGAATCTCGTGGCACACGCCCGGGTCGTTGTGATACGGCCGTGTGAGCAGCACCACGCCGATTTCGTCGTTCGCCTCCAGCCGATCGAGCAGCGCACGCCCGGCGTCCTGCTGCTTCTTGTAGAAGCCGTCGAAGTAATCCCACGCGGTGCGACACGCCCGGAGATTTTCCTCTTCCGAAAGCCCCAGCTTGTCGCGAAATTCGAGGAACATCTGCCGCGCCAGCAGGCCCGGCTCGTCGAAGTTCACGAAGGTGTTCAGATACTCCATCCCGTTGTCTTTGAAGAGATTGCTCTCCTTGATGAACGCCGCCTTGGTCGCCTCGGGCGTCGCCGTCACCGTGGGGCACGCCCGCTGCGCCTGAACGCCGTCGAGGAAGGACGGCATCGAGTCGATCATCGGGAAGAAGATGTAGTTGAGCGGCTTGTCCTTGTGCTTGTGGTAGATCAGGTTGTGCACGTGGGGAATGCCGATCTTGCTGGGGAAGCACGGGTCGATCGAACCGCGCTTGGCGCCCTCCTTGTACATCTCCTCGCTGGTGTAATCGCTCCAGATGAGATTCGCCTTGGGAATGCCCACCGCCTCGAAATAGGCCATGAACCACGGCCCCATGGAGTACATGTTCAGCGCCCGCGGCATGCCGATGCGAACATCCTTTCGCTTCGCCATCAGCTCCGCACGCCGCTCGATTTCCTTACGCTTGAACATCGTCGTCAGCGTCACCTTCGGAATCGGATCAGCCACGCACGCCACGCCCGTAGGCCGGAACGAATCCGTCGCGAAGATCTCGGCGAAGTTCGGGTACTGATCCCGCATCTTGTCGAGACCCTTCTTGATCTCGCGCATGTCGCTCACGTCTTCGACGGTGCCCTTTTCGCAGGTCGCGATGATGAGCCGCTGCTCATCGCCGGCCAGCGGAACTTTCGACTTGGATTTCGCCGGCTTCGGCGCGGGCGCTTCGCCCGGCGCGCCGCCAGTCGCCGCGGGACTCAATATTTCCTCGTCCGAGCCGTGCTTGATTCGCGTCGGATGCCCGGCTTCGGGGCCTTGCTTGATAATCTGCGACGTGAGGCTGATGAGCGGCTTTCCGGCGGCCTTGCCGTTGGATTCGGCGTCGGCGCCGTCACCGCTCTTGACGTCGATAAATGTCCGGAGGCACTTGTTCTTGCAGAAGTAACACCGGGTGTTCTCGTTTCGCGTGGTGCGGAACTGGATCTGCTGCACGCGATCGAGACCGATGAAACTCGTTCGATGGTCGTTCTCGAAGTACAGGCGATGCGCCTCGACTGCGCAGCCGATCGCGCCGGCCTCGCCGCAGAACTTGTGTACCGTCACATCCGGCTCGACGTCGGTGCCCTTGAACCGGCTCTTGATGAAATCGACCTGCGACTTCACCGCCGCGAGGTTGTGCTGCGTCCCGCCCTGGAGGATGAACTTCGTTCCCAGCTTCGCGAGGTTGGGAATCTGCGAGACGTAGAGCCAGATGTTCTTCGGCAGGACGTCGCACAGGCCCGCCATGATTTCCTGCGGCGCCCAGCCCTGCCGCTGGAAGTCGACGATGTCGCTTTGCATGAACACCGCGCAGCCGTAGCCGAACGAGGGCATCGCCTCGGCGCTGAAGGCGATGTCGGCGAACTCCTCGACCTGGAATCCGAAGCCCTGGGCCGTGGATTGCAGGAAGTAGCCGTTGCCGGCGGAGCACTGCGTGTTGAGCTTGAAATCCTTGACCTGATTGTTCTTGAGGATGATCAGCTTGATGTCCTGGCCGCCGACGTCGATGATCACATCGGTCTCGGGGTAGAAGTGCAGCCCCGCCTGGGTGTGCGCGACCGTTTCCACCAGTGCCACGTCGGCCTTGATGACATCCTTCAGAATATCCTTCGCGTAGCCCGTCGTGCCGACGCCGAGCACCTCC
>CALLKH010000214.1 GCA_938008425.1 uncultured Planctomycetaceae bacterium
CACGCTCCGCGGACGGAGTGCCTTGACTTCTCACTTCATATAGGTGGCACCCGAAACGAGCGGACCGGTGGGACGATGAAGCCGTCTTATTCTACGAATGCCCCCGATCTCATCACCAGAACCACCAGCGCTACTTCGACCGCTTGAACTGCATCAGCGGAATCTTTTCAGCATCAACGGAAAGCGGCACATCGGGGCCTTCAATCTGGTAGCCGAAAAATGCCAGCAGCGCGGCCTCGCCCAGTTCCAGCGGCTGGAACGGAAAGGGATACGCGTCTTCAAGCTCTTCCTCCTCCTCCGGATCGATAGCCGGGAATTCTCCGTCCCAGTACGGCTTCTCGAAAGGAAGCTTCTGGCCGATGTCTTCGAGGATGCCGCAGTCGGGCGAAAGGCTGAGCGATCGCGTGAGTGTTCCGTCCTTCCAGCAGGCGAATGCGAACCAATCGACCACGCTGTGCATCGCATGCAGATAGACCGACCCGCTTCCACCGGCGGCGATGAAGCTCTTGTCAAGTTGCGACGGATAATCGATCCCGAATTCGATCGCTGCCACGACGGAGACACCGGGGAAACAACCCACGCACAGGACGCCTTCCTCGGGCGAAGTCCAGAGGAGACTGCCATCTTCCATGGGCGTGAGCTTCTCGCCCGGAAAGAGTTGCTCCGCCAATCGCAATGACTTGTCGCGGTCCGGCTCAGGACGTCGTGACAACACCTCGCGGGGGTCTTCGGTGGCATAAACGAGCATACAGGTCTTCGCACCCATAAGTATCAGCTCCGAACACAAAGTTATTCCAACATCCGTGGATTGGCGGGATGATGACACTATCCCGCTCCCTCGACCCTGAGAACTCAGAACTCCGCCTCACATCCGCTCGCCCGGCAGTCGGCTGGCCTGCTTCACCCACTCAACAAACTGAGCCTCGTCGAACGGCCGGTCCTCGTAGATGTGGTGGTAGCGCACGTCCTTCATTTTCGACTCGCCCTCGGGAACCGGCCGCAGCGAGAAGCCGCGAAAGAATGCCACTTTGATGTACTTCGTGATGCAGTGAAACGACAGGAACCAGCCGGCATCGGCCGGGCCCTCGACGCCGTAAAAAGGCGAATTCCATTTCACGGCCTTGCGCACGTTTGGAATGGTCTTCGAGATGAGCGCATCCAGTCGACGGCCGACGTCGCGCTTCCAGCCCGGCATGGCCGCGATGTAGGCCTGCACCGGCGCGTCGCCCTCGCCCTTGGGTATCTGAGGGTTCCCGCCGGAGAGGAGGACGGGCTCGGCGGCCTTTTGCGAAGCCGAGGGCCTGGATTTCATTCCCGGCTTGGAACGCTCGCCCGCACCACGCCCGGCGGCGGGTTTCTTACCAAGGCGACCAGCCTTGGGTAACTTTGTTGAGGTTCGCTTGGCCATACCCTGGTGCCTCGAATCGCGCGGCGTTACCCCACAAATCCCGACACAACCCATGCGGCCAAACTGCCGCGAGCCCGGCACTCGCTCAGCGCTTCTTCTTACCAGCCCGCGGCTTTTCCGCCAGCCCCGCCGGCGCCAGCGCACGATAGCTTTCCTTGATCCAGCTTTCCAGCATCCCCTTCGGCCCCTTGTCGGTGTGCGGCAGCCGGACGGTCGTCCAGCCGTGTTTGCCGACGTTGAACGCCCCCGGCCGTTCGCGCTCGAGGGCCTCGGCCCGCGGCAGGGAGTCGGTCAGCTTGACCATGAGCTTGTACCGGTCGGGCTTCATGCCGAGATAGGCGAAGGCCTTGCCCCCCGCGCGAAAGGCGCGGTTCACGCACGACGAGCCCTCCTCGACCCCGGGCAGCCGAAGGGCCGAGCGTCGCAGCGCCTTCATCGGCGGGCTCTCGGTGGGTTCCTTCGGAGTCTTGCGTAACGAGGATTTCCTGGCCATTTGAACTCCCGGAGGCTCTTCGAAGAGTCTAACCAACCCGAAGAAGTCGCACAATCTCGCGCGACTAACATGGCGACGCGAAGGGCCGTCGCCATGGCACCCGATTCGACTGCGCCGAACGGCCGCCATCAATGGGTGGATGAACGCCTATTCGCCCTCTCACTCCGGCTCCATTCCTTCCGAAAGTCTATGTTCTCTTGCCCCGCGACCGGGCGGCGACTTTCCCATTCAACGCCACGGCCGCGCGGATGAGTGCCTTGAACGCGGCTTCATCGATAATCTCGCCCTTCTTCCACGGACCCAACGGAGCGGGGATGTCGATGGCGCGGCGGGTCCTGCCGTCGAGGCCGGCATTGAACAGGCTGGACGGGTCAGCGAGAGCAGCGCCCCGGGCGAACGTGAGCTTCACCTTGTCCTTGTAGGTCTCACCGGTGCAGATGATTCCGTCCTGCGACCAAACCGGCACGCCGGAGGGATTCGAGGCCTTTCGCCATTTGATTTCTTCAACCACGTCAGGGACGACCTGCTGGATGAGTTTTCGGATGCGCGCGATGACTTGAACCCGCCAGTCGTTCGAATCGCTGCCTCTTGAATCGACAGGTTGGGACGATGAGGCCTTTCTTTTGCGTTTCGCCCGACCGCTCTCACTCTTATTCATCATGTCGAGACTCGCTTTCTTCGCGATTTGAGACGCCACTGCGTCCGGGATCCGTTCCGGTGTCGCCGCGCTGACGTCACACGTAACACCCACTCTGCCCGGAATCCCTTCCGGTGTCGCCGCGATGCCATCATGCGCAGCAACAGGTACGACGGATGACAGGCGAAGACATTACCTTGAGAAGCGGGAGCGGGGCTTCTCATCCATTCGGCATAAACAACATCTGAAATCTGTGATCTCGAAGCCTTACAAAACGATCCAGATCTCTGCTGTAGTCGTCACCGCTCATGAGCGTCTTGAATAGAGACTTCACTCCATCGATATTGACGCGGGCCGGGTCGAACTGGTGTTTACTGAAGTCCCAGGGGCCGGAGATTCCCAAGTGCTTC
>CALLKH010000215.1 GCA_938008425.1 uncultured Planctomycetaceae bacterium
AGCGCCTGCTCCATCCGCTTGATCTGACGCCCGCCGGGTCCTGAAATCCCTCCAAGGGGAGGCCTCGCGGCACCTCTTCGGCCGATGATCGTATATAGAGTGTGCCCGCCCCTCAGACCCGGCTTGACCGGCGACAGGCGGATTGTTCGTCACTATAATATGCCCAAGGTTGTACAGGCCACCGGGCAATTATTTCGGAGATTGAGATATGGATAACTTCAACGCACCCCAACCTGTCGTTCCCGTGATTGCACTGGATGCGGAGTCTCGCGGTACGTTTATCGCGAAGACTTACGCCCACGTCTTCGGCGCGATCCTGCTGTTCGCCGGAATCGAGGCGATGCTCTTCGCATCCGGTCTCGCCGAATCGATCACAAATGCGCTGGGCGGAAGTTGGCTCATCGTCCTCGGCGCGTTCGTGCTGGTCAGCTGGTTCGCGACCAGAACCGCACACACCGCTCGATCGCTTGCGAGCCAGTACATCGCCCTGTTCGGCTATGTCGTCGTCTGGGCGCTGATCTTTGTGCCGATTCTCTATATCGCAGAGGCCCAGGCCGTCGCGAGAGGCAGCGGCAATGTCATCACGTCGGCGGCCATCTCCACCCTGGTCGGCTTTGCAGGTCTGACGCTCATCGCCTTCGGAACCCGAAAGGACTTCTCTTTCCTCAGAGGCATCCTCATGTGGGTCGGTGTTTCAGCGATTCTGCTGATCCTGTCGTCGATCATCTTTGGGTTCTCGCTGGGAGCGTGGTTCAGCGTCGCCATGATCATCTTCGCCGGCGCCGCGATCCTGTACGACACGTCCAAGATCATTCATCACTACCCGCAGGACCGCTACGTCGGCGCGGCGCTGGAGCTTTTCGGCTCCGTCGCAATGATGTTCTGGTACGTTCTGCGACTCTTCATGTCGCGCGACTGATCCATCGATTGTCGCCGTTCAGATCGTGAAAAAACCGGCCGCAGCCTCGCATCGGGGCTGCGGCTTTTTTCATGCTCATCGCCGCCAGACCTCGAAATCGCGGTATTTCGTTGACTTTTCCCGCATCGGCGTGGACGATGGACCCATCGGGTGCATTTTCTCGCGGCAGGCATTTCCAACGCACTTCCGCGGTCGACCGACTAGAATTCCCTCATCCGGCGCCCCGGGGCCGTGAAGGCCCGTGAACGATGGAGACGCCTCATGCAGCTCATCGAGATCGGCGATACGCGGGTGATCGCAATTCACCCGGATGATTCCATCGACCACGCCATCGCCCACATGGAGCAGCACAATTTTCGCCACCTGCCGGTCGTGGACCGCGGCCGGGTGCTGGGCCTCGTCTCGGATCGGGACCTTCTCAGGGCGGTCGCCATGCTCAGGAGCGAGGCCCGCGTCGCCTCAAGCAAGGGACCCTCGCGGGTGGGCGCGACCCGAGTCGAGCAGGTCATGTCGACCCCGGCGATCACGGTGGACGCCGAGTCTCCGCTCGAATCCGCCGCCGAGATCATGCTGCGGGAGAACATTCGCGCGGTCCCGCTCGTGTACAAGGATCGCCTCGCCGGTATCGTCACCGAGACAGACTTTCTCAAGTGCTACCTCGACGACCGGCCGATGGCCCGCAAACCGGGCTGGCGCCTGGCCAAGGTCGCCGACCACATGAGCAGCCCGGTCATCACCCTGGCGCCGAACGACACGCTCATTCACGCCATCAAGACGATGCAGTCCAAACGGTTCCGCCATCTGCCGATCGTTCAGGATGACATATTGGTCGGCATCGTCTCAGATCGCGACATGCGGCGAAGCATCGGCAGCCTCGCCATTGAGGCCGAGGACTGCCTGGCCGAAGAGCATCGACCGCCGGGCCAGGTCACCATGAACGACATCATGACCCGCGACGTGAGGACGACGAACACACCCGCAACGCTGGCGGAGGTCGCCGATACGCTGGTCAGCCTCAAGATCGGGTCGCTTCCCGTCCTCAGCGACTCGAAGCTGGTCGGGATCATTTCCGAGTCCGATCTGCTGCGGCACTTCCTGAGCGCTTGCAAGCCGTAGCCTGGAGCCGCTCCGCCAAGCTCCTTCGCTCCAGTTGGTCGATGCCGCGATCGAGACACGAGACTCCATTCAAGCAATATCAGCAAAACGGCCCCGCTTCGCATCAGGCGAAACGGGGCCGCATCTCACGTCATCGAACTGCCGGGAAAGTTGACTCAAATGGCCACACCGCGAACCCGCGCTTTGGGCGCATCTCCTGGTCGCGGGCCCTTGTCGCCGCCGCGCCGCTCACGAAGCTTGCCGGCCGCCGCGTCAAACTCGGCGCGATCGACCCGGCCGTCGTTGTTGGCATCGAGCTTCGAGAATCGCTTCTCGGGCCCCTTGAATTCATCCGCCGTGATCGCGCCATCCTTGTTCGAGTCCAGACGTTCAAACATCGCCGGGCCTCCGCGATCACCACGCGGCGCTCGACCGCGTCCTGATTCATCACCCTGGTTCCTGCCGCCCGGCCGCCTGGCGCCATCGCGGGCGCCGCGCTGAGCGCGATCCTTCATCTCCGGTCCCGCCTGCCCCGGCTGTCGAAAGCGGCCCTCACCCGGACCGCGATCGGCATTCGGTCCGCGATCGGCATTCGGTCCGCGCCATCGCTTGCCACCGCGATCCCCCGGCCGGCCGTCCATGTCCGGTCGCCGCGGACCTCGAAGATCGCCGTCGCGCTTTTCAAAGCCGTCAGGCCGCGGGCCGGGGCGCTGACCCACTTCGCCTCGCATCGCCCGCTCAACCGCGTCGCGAATGATTTCATGCATTCGGCCGTCATGCTCACGAAGCGCCTCGCGAACCGCTTCGCGAACGAGCTCGCGAATTCGAATCACCTGGGCGTCGGCCTCCGGTCCGCCCGGTCGCTGGAATCGACCGCGCTCTCCGCGCGGCGCCTCGCCCTCACCGCGTGGTCGGCCGCGACCCTCACCCTGCATTCGACTGCGCTTCTCCGCCTCCACGCGGAATTCCTCGCGGTCGATCATGCCGTCGCCGTTCAGATCGAGCTGCTCAAACGTCGCCCGGCGATCGGCCCGGCCTTCCGGGCCGCGCGGACCCGGGGCATCGCCCGGCTTCTCGGGAGGCGGCGGCGCAACGGCAAATGCCGCACCGGCTCCCAGACACAACATCGAAATAACCGCCGAAAACAGACCAATAGGCTTCATCGTTTCATTCTCCTTTCGCCGGCTGTCCCCCGGCGATCACTGTCGTTAGAATCACGCGTTCGCATTTTGCTCAACGGCCGTCGCCCGCGATTATTGCCGCACCCGATATTTAACCCCGCAGGAAGCGTCCGAACGGGGCGATGCGACGGTAATCACGACCGACCGGCGTTAACTGAGACCCGACGGGCCGTTTTGCTGACTGGGTCAAACCAGGCTCGCGAGCCCGTGTCGGCCGGCACTGGCACCCACGGTAGGAAACTGGAGAAGAATTGGAGATGGCATCTATGAACATGACACTGAAAAGCCGATGGCTGTTCGCGACCGCGTGCGCGATGGCATGTCTTCCGTCGATCGCGACGGCGCAGACGGACACTTCGAAGTTCTCGCTCAGCAAGGCGATACCGGACAACGTTTTTATCGCCGTGTCCGCGAAGGAGAATCCGGAGCGAAAGTTCCTGGACAATTACTGGGCCGATGTCGTCAAGGCATTCAACGACAGCGGCGTCATGACGGACGTCTGGGATCTGATGACCGAGTCCGTCTCCGAGGAGCAGCTTGAAGAAGTCGAGACGGCGATCGATCGCTTTTCAGACCTGTTTCAGAAAGTGATGTGGAGCAAGATCTTTCAGAAGGAAATGATCTACTGCGGCCGGTTCAATCCCCGGGAGCAGGCCGGCTTCCACGAGGGCATGTTCGCCGGCCGATCGGATTCGGAATCGGCCGAACAGAACTACGGCAATCTCAAACGGCTCATGGCGGAGCTGGTGAAGTTCGTCAACACCAAGGCTGAAGAAGATGTCATGGCGCTGACCGAAAAGGAATCGAAGGGCGCCAAGTGCTCGGTTCTGACGTTTCCTGAAGCGCCGGGAATGGGCATTACCGTCGCCAACAAGGGCGACATCATCTTCATCTCGTTCGGCGGCATGACCCTTCTGGACGACGGCCTGGATCTCCTGGCCGGCAAGGGCGAGGCGAAGCGCCTCATCGACAACGCCCGCTTCAAGGCGGCGCTGGATCAGCTCCCCCCCGCGGAAGATTCGATGGTCTTCTTCGACGTCGAGCGAATGATGGCGACGTTCCGCGGTATGGTCGAGATGATCGGCGGACAGCAGGGACACGATGACGCGGACGACCACGATCACGACGCCGACGACGGCCACGATCACGATGAAGACGAGGGTCAAACGGCTCGAGAGGCGAAGAATCCGCTGAAGCTCGCTACAAAGGTGCTGGGCGATGT
>CALLKH010000216.1 GCA_938008425.1 uncultured Planctomycetaceae bacterium
AGACCCGCGCGGAGGCGTACGGCGGCATCACGAAGCAGTTGCAGCGCATCGAGGAAGGCCGTGAGGTGCTCAGCCGCGAGACGCGGCAACTGGTGTCCGCGCTTCGGCAGAGCGGCGCCAAGGGCCGCTGGGGCGAAGTCAGTCTTCGAAATGTGGTCGAACTCTGCGGGATGTCGGCCTATTGCGATTTCACCGAACAGGCGACCATGACTTCACCCGGCGATCGCCTGCGGCCGGATATGGTGGTGCGGCTGCCCGGTGGTCGATCGCTGGTCATCGATTCAAAAGTGAACTCCGGCGCCTATCTCGACGCGCTTCAGGCATCGAGCGAGGACGAGAAGCAGCGGCTCATGACGAAATTCGTGTCGGATGTTCGCGGTACGCTCAAGTCGCTTTCGGCCAAGGAGTACTGGAACCGGCTGGATCAGACGCCCGAGTTCGTCGTGATGTTCATGCCGGGCGAGGCGTTCTTCGCGGGTGCGATCGCGCAGGACTCCGCGTTGATTCAGGACGGCGTTTCGCAGGGCGTGTTGATCGCCTCCCCCACCACGCTGGCCGCCCTGCTGATGGCGATTCGCTACGGCTGGCAGCAGCAGCAGGTCGCGGAGAACGCGGAGAAGATCGCGGCCGCGGGGCGGGACCTCTATGATCGGCTCTGTACGTTTTCGAAGTATCTCGATGACATTCGCGGGGGGATCGAGAAGGCGGCGAAGGCGTATGACCAGGCTGTGGGCAACTGGGAATCACGCACGCTGCCGGGCGTGAGAAAGCTCAAGGAACTCGACGCCGCGGCGGCGAACAAGGAACTGACGGAGCTTCGGCACGCGGAAGTGTCGATGCGGGAGGTCCTGCCGATCGAGGGCGATTGAACTGTTCTCGTCGTCGCAGTTGTTCCCGCGTCAGCGCCCTGCCATCTCCCAAGACTAACCATACCACTTACAGATTGCCCCGCCTGTTCGATTCGAGGGTGAATTGATCATGAATCCGAAAGTTGTGACCCGACGGGACGCGGAATCACTCAACGTGCTCGGCGTCGAACATGTGATCCACGTCGGCGGCGACGAGTCCGGCGGCACCATTGTGTTCGCCGAGTTGGTCATCCCAGCGAACATGGGAATCCCCCGCCATGTTCACACGCGCGAGGACGAAATCTTTCATGTCCTCGAAGGAGAGGTCTTGTTCGGGATTGGCAACCGCGAGATAGCAGGCGCCATCGGTACGACGGTATTCGGTCCGCGAAATGTGCCGCACAGTTATGCCGCAGCGAACGGCCGCTCCGTAAGGATGATCGTCACCATCACACCTTCGGGCATGGAGCCAATGTTCCGGGAACTCAGCCGCCTGCCGGCCGGCGCGCCGGACCTCGCACGCGTGGCGGAGATCGTCGGGCGATATGGCATTGCATTTGCGTAGATAGTCGCGTGGGATTCGACGGGCGGTTCGTGATCAATTAATCCAAACTGGATGCAGGCATCAGGTGGAGGTGCGCGGAGTGAGACCATTCAATCTACGGTCCTTGGTTCGCCCGCGTCACCCCATATTCAGGTCGATGATCGCCGCGTGTGTCATCATTGCGACATCCGGATGCCACCCCGTGGTATCTCCTTCGGTGAGTCTCGCTCCAGCGCCATCCGATCCGCCCGCAGATCCGTCACAGATTGACTCCGTACTGGCTGCCATCGGGTTCGAGACAGTCGACTGGTGGTCCCCTTTCACCCCTCTCGCCCTGCCCTTTCACGCCGAGCCCGTGGCCGAGGATGCCGCACATGGCTTCGAACCCCTCGACGGCCGCGCGCTCCGCGTGACGATTCGCGAGGGTGAGCACCATGGCATCTATCATCTCGCGTATTACCTCCGATGGCACACGGGCGATGAGCCGGAAGAGATCTACTTTCGTTACTACCTGCGGCTGGCCGGCGATTTTGATCCTGTGCACACCGGTAAGCTGCCGGGCCTCGCCGGGACATATTTTCGCGCGGGTTATGGTGGGCTGCCGTCGGATGGCCGTAACGGCTGGTCGGCCCGCGGCCTCTTCGGAACACTGACGGCCGAGGGTCGGATCCCGGTTGGCTATTACGTCTATCACGCCGACATGGCCGGGCAGTATGGAGATGGCTGGTACTGGGCTGTGCCCGGCGGCGGGCTGGAGCGCGATCACTGGTATTGCATTGAGCAGTTCGCCCGCATGAACACGCCCGGGGAGAATGATGGCATCCTGCGGGCGTGGGTCGACGACCTGCCGGTTTTCGAGAAGACCGACCTGAGATTTCGCGACGTGCCGGAGCTTAAGATTGAAAAGGTGTGGCTCGACGTTTATCACGGCGGCAAGGTGACGGCCGTGCGGGATCATCACTTGTACATCGACGACGTGGTGATTTCGCGGTCAAAGATCGGGCCTCGGCCGTGATGGTGAGGAGCGCCGGATGCGCATCCGTGAAGCCCCTGTCTGTTCGATTGCGCTTGTGGTCGGCCTCGCAGTGACGACCGCGGCCGAGGCCCAGTGGCCGCAGTTCGGCGGGCCGGGGCGTGATTTCTCCTGCAAAGAAGTAGAACTCAAGACCGAGTGGCCGGCGGAGGGGCCGCGCGTGGTATGGTCACGGCCGCTGGGTGAGGGGTACTCGGGCATCGCCATCGAAGACGGCCGTCTATTTACGATGTACCGCGACGGCGGCGACGAGGTCGTCATCGCCGCGGATCCGGAGACGGGCAAGACGCTCTGGGAGCATCGGTACGCCGAGCCCATCGACACACAGCGATTCGCCGGGCGTTACGGCTATGGCCCGCGGTCGACGCCGCTGGTCGTTGGCGGGCGCGTCTCCGCGATCGGCTTCAACGGGCGGATGACCTGTCTCGATGCGGTGACGGGCCGCGAGATCTGGTCGATCAAGCTGCTGGAGAAGTTCATCGCGACGCCGACGCGATGGGGATACGCGAACAGCCCGATCGCGCACGGCGGGAATGTCATTGTTCCCGTCGGCGGTATAGGCGCGGCATTCGTCGCGCTCGATCAGGCCAGTGGGGCTGTTCGATGGAAACGCCATGATTTTGAGAACAGCTACGGTTCTCCCGTTCGAATTGAAGTCGACGGCAAGGAACAGTTCGTCTGCCTGATGGCGCGGGAGATTGTGGGGTTTAATCCCGAGAATGGCGATCTGCTCTGGCGGCATCCGCACGAGGGGCAGTGGCTGAATAATGTGCCGAATCCGGTGTGGGGCGACGACGGGCTGCTCTTTGTCACCTCCGAAGGCGACGCGGGATCGAGAGTGCTGCGGCTGAAGGGTGGCGGCCGTGAGGCGCGGGTGTCGGAAGTCTGGGCTTCACGAAAATTCCGGGTGGTTCATCGAAACATCATTCGCGTGGGTGATCATGTTTACGGTTCGAGCGGGGATTTTGGCGCGACGCTGTTCAGTGCCGTGGATGTTCGAACCGGCGAGGTGTCATGGCGACGACGCGATATCGGTCGAGCCGGGATGTTGAGGCTGGGCCGGCGGTTGCTGATTCTCGAGGAGTCCGGGCGGCTCATTCTGGCCTCGCCCTCCCCTTCCGGGCTCGAGATTCACGCATCGAGCGAGTTATTGAAAGAGCCGGCATGGACGATTCCGTCGGTGGTCGGCCGACGGCTGTTTCTGCGCGATCATGAACGGATGATGGCGGTGGATCTGCCGTAGAGCAATTTACGACTGAAAAAGGCCCTTCCCTCTCGGAGTTTTTGAGATCTTCAGTGGAGAGCGGTATGGCGGCCTTT
>CALLKH010000217.1 GCA_938008425.1 uncultured Planctomycetaceae bacterium
GTCTGAGGGTAGCCATTTCCGGAAACACCGTGGCAGTGAGCTCAATCCAGGAAGACAGCAGCGCCACCGGAGTCAACGGCGACCAGCTTGATAACAGCGCGCCTGACTCCGGCGCCGTCTATGTCTTCGAACGTCACGAAACCACTTGGGAGCAGCATGCCTATCTCAAGGCTTCGAACGCAGGCGCGGGGGACTATTTCGGTGTTTCGTTAGACCTGTCGGAGAACACCTTGGTCGTCGGGACTTGGTGGGAAGATAGCAACGCCACGGGCGTAAACGGCGATCAGGCCGACAACAGCGCCACCGATTCCGGCGCGGCGTACGTCTTCGTTCGCCATTGTACGACCTGGAGCCAGCAGGCTTACTTCAAGGCATCGAACACTGATGCAGGAGACTGGTTCGGCTACTCGGTTTCGGTAAGCGGCGACACGATTGTGGTCGGCGCCATCCAGGAGGCGAGCAGCGCCGCCGGAATAAATGGTAACCAGACCGACAACAGCACCATTCGGGCCGGCGCCGCCTATGTCTTCCAACGCAGCGATGGAATCTGGGGCCAGCAGGCCTACCTTAAGGCATCCAATCCCGAAGCCCACGACTGGTTCGGAGCCTCAGTTGACGCTTGCGGTGACACGATCGTGATCGGGGCGAAGTTTGAGAATAGCAGCGCCACAGGCGTGAACGGAGACCAGTTCGACAACAGCAGCCTGAATTCGGGGGCGGCCTATGTCTTCGTAAGAAACGGAACCACGTGGAGCCAGCAAGCCTATCTCAAGGCATCAAACACGGGAGCACAAGATTATTTTGGCAACTGGGTGGCGGTGTCAGGCGAAACGATCGTGATTGGAGCGCCGTCCGAAGCAAGCAGCGCGACCGGCATTAACGGAAACGGGGCCAACAACAGCGCTCTTGAATCGGGTGCGGCTTACATCTTTTCGTTGCCGAAAGACTGGGACTCGGACGGCATCCTTGGGGACAACTGTGAATTCGTCGCGAATCCGGGACAGGAGGACGCCGACGGCGACGGCGTGGGTGACGCCTGCGATGTTTGTCCTGACACGCCGATGGGGCTGCCGATCGACGCACAAGGTCGGCCCTTGCGTGATTGCAACCAGGATTGCATGTTCAACAGCGCCGACTTGCAGTGCATCGTTGACGAGCTATTGAATCAGTAGCTGAATCGTTTCATGACGCCACAGTCATCCTCGAAAGGCGGCATCGCCCTTCGAGCGCAGATATCACTCGATGCATCACCATTCTCAATGCGCCCTTCATCCCGAACAGGTATCCAAGATCCACGCCGGACTCAAACCCGGCGAACGTCTTGAATCGGACGGTCGGGCACTGCTCGAATCCGGTCGGACCAGCTTAATCACTCATCGCCTTGGCCGGTCAGCACGACTATACTGCCGAAATCGATTGCCCGTTTTGCTCCGCATCCGGCCGTTCGCTTACCGGGGAAAGACGATGACGCCCAAGCAGACCGTTCCTCACGTCGAAAAGCCGCCCTGGCGGGAGAAGCTCGACTACGTGCTGGAAACCATGCGGGAACTCAGCACGCAGACCGATCCGCAGGAGATGGTCCGCGCTTATGGCCGCCGCATCAATTCGCTGTTGCCGGCCGACCGGCGCATGTCGCTGAGCCGTCGAAACCTGGCCAATCCTTACGTCAAGATCACGCGCTACACCGGCTGGGAGGAGAGCATCAACCCCTGGCTCCAGCCCGAACGCCTGCCGGTGCTCAAGGGCGGCCTGCTCGCTGACCTGATCTACGGCAACGAACCTGTCATCATCGATGACTTCTCCATCGACAAGAGCGATCCCGCCTATGCCTACCTCGAAGGACTTGGTTCGCTGATGGCGATACCGCTCTTCGACAAGGGCGAAGGCCTGAACATGGTCGTCATCGGCCGCCGATCCGCCGACGCCTTTGATCGCGAGCAGCTGGCCGACTGGGTCTGGATGAGCAACCTCTTCGGCCGTGCGACGCAGACGCTGGTCATCGCCGACGAGCTAAAGCGGGCCTATCACGAACTCGACAAGGAGATGGAGAAAGTCGGCGACATCCAGCGCAAGCTGCTGCCCGAGGTGCTGCCCAAAATCCCGACGCTCGATCTCGCCGCCTATTACAAGACATCGCAGCGCGCCGGCGGCGACCATTACGAATTCTTCGAGCTGCCCGAGGGCCGTTGGGGCATCTTGATCTCCGACGTCAGCGGCCACGGCACCCCCGCCGCCGTCGTCGCCGCCATCACCCACGGCTTGGGCATGGCCTACGCGGGACCCGACAGCCCGCCAAGCCTGCCGCTCAAATTCCTGAACGAACATCTCACGGATCGCTATACCGCCCGCATCGGCGGGTTCGTCACCGCATTCTTCGCGATATACGACCCCAAAACCCGGCGGCTCGATTATTCCAGCGCGGGGCACAATCCGCCCCGCCTCAAGCGATGCCTCGACGGCTCGATCGTTTCGCTCGATCGAGCACAGAGCCTGCCGATGGGCATCATGCGCGAGGCCGAGTACATCAACGCCCATCACGACTGCCTGCCCGGCGATCAGATCGTTTTCTACACCGACGGCATCACCGAGGCCATGAATCCGCAGGGTAAGATGTTCGGCGTTGAACGGCTGGATCAGGTGCTTGAGAATTGTGCGCTGACGGCGGATGGGCTGATCAACTCCGTCATCGAGGCCGTGGAAGGATTTTCAGAAGGCCACGCTGCGGACGACGATCGAACCATGATCGTTGCCAAGGTGTCATGACGCTGACGTGAGGTACCCATGTCGGGATACTACTACGAAGTCTGTGCGACGTTCACCGATTCCGCGCTGGCCGACGAATGGCTTAAATGGATGGGTGACGAGCACATTGCCGACCTGCTCAAGGCCGGCGCCCTGTCCGGCCGAGCGGTGCGGCTCGACGCCGAGCATTCATCGGAGTCGACGGTGACGCGGCTCGTCGCCCAGTATGAATTCAAGGATCGCGCCGCGTTTGACGCCTACATCCGCGACCACGCCCCGCGCCTCCGCGCCGAAGGGCTGAAGCGATTCCCGGCGGACCAGGTTTCCTACCAGCGCCGCGCCGGAGAGATCGTGGCCTGAGGCCGGCGACTTGGCGACAACGCCCGCTATCCCCATCCGTCGTCGCCACGCCCTACGACGTTCGAAATCGAAAAACCCGCTTTCCAACCAGCACGAGCAGATATGCCCCGCCCGCGAGGACGATCGTCATCGCTCCCGCCGGCAGATCCGGGCCGAAGCTGAGCGACAGGCCGCCGATCGTGAAGATCGCGCTGAGCCCGATCGAAATCAACATCATCTGCCACAGCGTGCGTGAGAAATGCCCCGCCACCGCGACCGGCAGCGTCAAAAGCGCGATGACCAGCACGATGCCGACCACCGTGATCAGCAGCACGACCGTCAGCGCCGTCAGGCAGAGGAGCAGAAGGTAAAACATCTCCGTCTTCATGCCGCGAAGAAGCGCGAACTCGCTGTCAAAGCAGACGGCCAGAAACTGGTTGTAAAACAACACCCCCGCCAGAACGATCAGCGCATCGAGCGCCGCCAGCATCCACAGGTTCGACTTTGTCACCATCAGGATGTTGCCGAACAAATAGCTCATCAATTCCTGGTTGTAGCCCGGCGTCATGTGAATGAAGAGCACGCCCACCGCCATGCCGATCGCCCAGAGCGCACCGATCACCGTGTCCTCGCGCTCTTTGGCGCGCAGACTGACCAGCCCGATGATCAGCGCCGCCGCAAGCGCCGCGACGACGGCGCCATAGATCGGATGCGCCCACCCGAGGCCGTGAACCGTCTGAAGGTATCTCGCCGCCCCCATGCCGCCGAGCACGCAATGGGCGATGCCGCCGGCGATGTAGGTGATTCGCCGCGTGACCACGTACGTTCCCACGATGCCGCAGGCGACGCTGGCGAGCAGGCCCGTCGCCACGGCGCGCATGAGAAAGTCGTATTTCAGTACCGCGGAGAAAAACTCCATGTCCGGCGAGCCTCACTTGTGCTTGTGATCGTGCATGATGATCCGCATGTCGCGGCCGTACATGTCGCTGATGAAATCGCCGGCGATCTCGCCGGCCGGATGAACATCGACCTTGCGATTGACGCAGACGATGGTCTTCACAAAGTTGGAGACGTATCCGACGTCATGGGAGACCATGACCAGCGTCATGGTCTCGTTGAGCACATGGAGCAGGTCGAAGAGATCATTCTGTGAAGCGATGTCGAGATTCGACGTCGGCTCGTCGAGCACGAGTATCTCGGGATCACACGCCAGCGCCCGCGCGATCAGCACACGCTGCCGCTGACCGCCCGACAGCGCCGAGAACGGCCGCCGCTTCAATTCGGCAAGTCCCACGCGCGCGAGCGCCTCGACGGCCCGCTCCTTTTCAGATTTCCCGTACGGCCCAACGCCGAGCGTGTGCCCGATCCGCCCCATCAAGACCACTTCGAGCACGGTGATGGGAAACTGAAGATCGAGCCGGGCATGCTGCGGCATGTAGCCCACCCGCCGCCGCGTATCGCACGGATCTCCGCCGAGAAGTCGAATCGCGCCGGACTGGGGTTGAAGGAGGCCGATCATCAGGCGAAGCAGCGTTGTCTTGCCGCCGCCGTTCGGGCCGACCAGACAGGCGAAATCGCCGCGCCGGATTCGCACCGTCGCATCGCGCAGAACCGGCGAGTCCGCCGTATAGGCGAACGACACCTTCTCGATCTCCACCACCCTGTCGTCGTTCGCTGTCGTCAAGCGTTTGAGTTCCCGTGAATAATCCCGAGGCCGTCCGGCCATTACGAAACGGCCGGGAAGTTCTCAATCTTCCCGGCCTGGTCGACTCGTATCTATCGTTGCAACGCCGCGGCGATCTTCGCCGCCATGTCCCGCAGATTCTCAATGTAGTCGCCCGAGAGCGGATCGATCGACTCGACCGAACCGCCGATGGATTCCGCCAGCGCCTTCGTGCTCGTCGCGCCGAACTGTGCCTGGACAAAAATCAGCTTCACCTTCGCCGCCTTGGCCTGATCGATGAGCCGCGCAAGCTGCTGGGCGCTGGGCTCCCGGCCGGCGATTTCGACGGCCTTCTGCTTGAGGCCGTAGGCCTCGGTGAAATACCCGAACGCCGGGTGAAACACGAAAATCGTCTGCCCGGCGAAGGGCTTGAGCTTGGCCGCGAGTTCGGCGTCGAGGGCGTCCATGTCCGCGGAGAAGGCGGCATAGCTGCGTTCGAAGGCGTCGGCGTGGTCGGGATCGAGCCGCTTCATCGTCTCGCACATCGTCCGAGCCTGGATCTTGGCGAGCCGCGGAGAAAGCCAGATGTGCGGATCGAATTCGCCTTCGCAGGCGAAGAGATCCTCGTGAGCGTGAGCATGGTCATGATCATGGTCGTGGTCGTGATCGGCGTGTTCATCACCTTCGCCCGGCGCCCGCTCGACGTGATAGGCCGACTCGCTGGCGTCCATCCGCCGAAGCGGCACATCCTGGCGCGTATCCACCATCTCCAGGTTGGGATACATGTCGGCGAGCTTCTTCACGATCGACTGTTCAAAGAGCACGCCGATGCAAAACAGCACGCGATCCTCGGAGAGCGACGCCAACTGCTTGGGGGTGGGCTCGTACGTCGAGTGCGACTGACCCGCGCCGAGAATCACCGACACATCCACGTGCTCACCACCGATGCGTCGGGCGAAGTAGCCTTGCGGTGGAATGCTCACGGCGACGCGGAGCTTGCCGCCGGTCGACGACCCCGCCGGCGCGTCGCTCGACGGACTGCAGCCGGCCACCAAGAGGAGGCCGAGCAACATCAATGCCGAAGGCCGAAGTAGGTTGAAATTGAAACGGGTCATGCGGCGCGACACCTGACTATCGCCGACACCCGCCGCAACGAACCAGTCGATGTCGGCATGAGCGTCGAGAGCGAAGCAGTATTACATTGTAATACACAGCCGTCAAAATGTCCCGCACCCCCAAATTCACCCCGCCCGGCCCGCTGCTCCGCGAGATTCGCTACCCCAGCAGGCCGGCAACGCATCCGCCGTAAAAGAAAAGGGCGTCCAGCAGGGACGCCCTCATCAGAAATACTGTCTCAGTCCGCCGAAGACTCAACCGCGGCCGATCCAAACCGGCTGCCACCCCCGGCTTCCGGCTTACAGTTCGGAGAACAGCCGATCCACGGCCGTGCTGAGCTTGTCATCGACGGTGTACGTGCCGTTCTGAATCGAGTTACGAATGTCGACGATCTTTCGCGCCCGGGCTTCGGGCAATTCAGCCAACCGGCTCAGAAACGCTGCGACTTCCGAAATCTCAACCTGATCGCCCCGTTCGTCGCGCGCCTCGACGGGGGCCGCCTTCTTGAAAGCCTGGTGGGCAAACTCACGCAGGGTGGCGCTCGATGCCAAAGTTCCAACTCCATTCACGTCCGTCATGATTAACCTTCCTGGCCTCTATTAATCGCCCCACCTACATACTGTCATACGCGAGAACGCGCCGCTCGTTCGTCTGATATTCCTGCTGCTCTCAGCGTTACAACCTGTCTTCAAGGTGGAGCAAATACTGCCCTTCGGCGAGGCACTTTTGGCGATCTGTCTCACTACCCAGAACATCGGTCCTACCAGGCACTTTTCTGCAGTTTTTCCGGGACGACAAACACAAGATGTAGTTATCGTCCCCACTCAAAATGAGATCGTCTCAAATGCGATACAGTTCGCTATTATCGGACAAACTACTGCAAATAAAGGGATAGCGGCGTTGTCAGGGTTGGCCGTGCCGCCTGTGAAAAACCTCAAGACCGACATTAGGTGAATGCCTGAACCCCAATATGTTGTGGTGTCGTCCGATAATTTAGCATCACCTGAGGCACCGAACGCTCCTCCCGATCCAGCCCGCTCCCAGTCCTGTCAACAGGGCACCGGCAAGAACTGCCTGGCTTGATCTCGTTGTCGATACACGCTTTAGAGCGATTCCCCTCCCGGATGGATGTTCCGGCCCTGCCGAGTGGATTGAATGCAGGAATCGTTATAATCCGCCAACATGTCCAAATCTGATACAAAAAGTCGGGCGGAACAGATTTCTCAAAGGTTCGCGGAGTTGGAGCCGCGCTATACGCCGGACGAGGCGGTGGCCGAGGCTTCAAGATGCCTCTTCTGCTACGACGCGCCCTGCACCCGTGCATGTCCAACTGAGATTGATGTGCCCAAATTCATACGCCAGATCCTTCACCAGAATCCGCTCGGCGCGGCCGAGACAATTCTCGACGCCAACATTTTCGGCGGATCGTGCGCGCGGGCATGCCCCACCGAGGTGCTCTGCGAAGGCGCCTGCGTCGACAACACGCTGCTCAAGAGCCCGGTTCGCATCGGCCGGCTTCAACGGTATGCCTGCGACGAGGCACACGATAAGAACGTTCACTTCTTCGAACCCGGCAAGGACACCGGCAAGCGCGTCGCCATTGTCGGCGGCGGACCGGCGGGACTGAGCTGCGCCCACGAGCTTCGACGCCTGGGCCACGCCGTGACCGTCCTTGAAGCGCGCGAGATGCCGGGCGGCATCAATACCTACGGCATCGCCGCGTACAAGTATGACACCGCATTTGCACTTCGGGAGGTGGAGCAGGTCAAGGCGATCGGAGGCATTGACATCCGTCTCAATACGAAGGTTGATGGCGCCGGCGTCGCCAGACTGCTGAAAGACTACGACGCGGTGTTTCTCTCGGTCGGACTCGGACGAACGGCCGCCCTCGGCATTCCCGGCGAGGAGACACCGGGCGTCTGGGAGGCGCTCGATTTCATATTCCAGACACACACGCTGCCGTTCGATCAGTGCCAGTGCGGCCACAACGTGCTCGTGATCGGCGGCGGCAATACCGCGGTCGACGTCGCCACGGCCGCGACGCGCCTCGGCGCCGAGAAAGTGACGATCGCCTATCGCCGCGGCGAGCCCGAGATGCCCGCCTTCAAGTACGAATACGAACTCGCGCTCTCCGAGGGCATTATCTGGGAATTCAATGCGGCGCCGGTGCGCGTCGTTGAAAAGAACGGCCGTGCGACCGGCGCGGAATTCATCCGCACGCGAAACGTCGGCGAAGGGCGAACCGCGAAGCTGGAAACGATCGCCGGATCCGAGTTCATCCTCGAAGCCGACATGATCATCAAGGCGCTCGGACAGGAGCCGCTGATCGATCTGCTCGGTAACATTTCCGGTCTGAAGATTGAAAAGGGCCGCGTCGTCATCGACGCCGCCACGGGCTCCACGTCCGTTCCAAAACTCTTCGCCGGCGGCGATTGCACGAGCAAGGGCGCTGAAGTCGTGGATGCGGTTCAGGAAGGCAAGATCGCGGCGCGCGGAATACACGCCGGGCTTTCGAGCTGATTTCAACCGTGTTGCGGGAATCGGGGCGACGACTGAACGCGGTTGCGGGGAAGGTTTCGCTCACCGCCGAAGGTTCGGACGGCTGCGGTCGGCCGCATCGGGGCGAACTTCCGGAAACTTGGTTTCATCCGGGGGCAGCGCCACGGCATTCATTTTCGAGACGATTTCGAGCAGCCTGAAGCCGATCATCATGTTCAGGATCTGGCCGACGACGAACACGATGTCGTGCCTGACCGAGGCATAGATCATCAGCATCACGGATGCGGCGAGTCCCACCCAGATGACCGAGGCCGGCAGAAAGACCCGGCCGCGCTTGCGCGTCGCCACCCAGTGCCCGACGAGCCCGGCGAGGATCAGCGTCTGCGCCGCCATGCCGAAGACGACCCATCCGAATTCGATGCGTGAGCCCTCGGTGATGGTGTCGCGCGCGATCGCCCAGTCGATCCCGCTCACCGGCTCGCCCGTCTTAAACCATGCCAGGAGGTTGACATCCATCAGGTTTATTGTCCCCTGCCGCTGCCGGCATCCGCACGGCCGTCCGCCACTCGTGCAAAGCGCCCCGGCTTGTAGGCCTTCAACTGCTGGTACACCGCGGTCTGTGATTCCGTGTTAAACCCGAATGAGACCATTTCGTCGAGCGCCCTCTCCAGCGACCACCCCTGCCGTTCGATCCGATACAGCGCGCACATGAGTCCCGTGCGATGCCGGCCCGCGGAGCAATGAACCAGGACCGGCTGCATCTTCGGATCATCGACCACTTCGAAGAACGCCTTGATCTGGTCATCCGGAACCGTTGCCCGACTGACCACCGTGATGACGACGACTTCCGCCCCACGGCTTCGGGCAGATTCTGCTTCCTCGTGCACGGCCTTGCTCAGGCCGTC
>CALLKH010000218.1 GCA_938008425.1 uncultured Planctomycetaceae bacterium
CCGGCTACACCATGTCGCTGACCAACACCGATCCGAACAAGGTGAAGTACTTCGCGAAGTTTGACTGGCCGCGCGTATCGAGCCCGGCGATCGACTATTCGCTGGCCGAGCCAGAGCGAACGAGCAAGGTGATCGAGGCGGAGAAGCAGGCCGAGGCGGAGATCATGAAGGCGCTGGCGGATCGGCCGCATCGCATCTGCTCGATCGTCATCGAGCCGATTCAGAGCGAGGGCGGCGACCGGCACTTCCGCAAGGAGTGGTTCCAGACGCTGCGGCGCATCTGCGACCAGCACGAGATGCTTCTCATCGTGGACGAAGTGCAGACCGGCATGGGCGTCACCGGTCTGAAATGGTGCTATCAGCATTATGACTTCACGCCCGATCTGCTCTGCTTTGGCAAGAAAGCCCAGGTCTGCGGCGTGATGGCCGGCGCGCGAATGGACGAGGTGAAGGAAAACGTCTTCCGCAAGCCGAGCCGGATTAACTCGACGTGGGGCGGCAACTTCACCGACATGGTCCGTTCGACGCACTATTTGAACATCACGGACCAGGAGGAACTGGTCGACAACGCCGCCCAGATGGGCGCCCGGCTCATGGCGGAGCTCGTCAAGGTCGCGAAGGAGTTCCCGATCATCAAGGCGCTTCGCGGCCGGGGGCTGCTGCTGGCGTTCGACATGCCCGACGGCGAGACGCGCGACAAGTTCTGGAAGGCGTGCTTCGCCAGCGGATTGCTCGTTCTGCGAAGCGGCGAGCGCTCGATCCGCCTGCGGCCGGTGATGGACCTCAAGCCCGAGGTGGTGGACGAGGCGATCTACCTGATGAAGGACGCGCTTCGCAAGCTGGCGTGAGGGCGGTCGGGGTGATCATGATGGCTGCGCTCCGCAAGCCGGAGTCGTGGCGGGCGGAGCGTTCATGTATGCCGCGTCTGCGGCACCGAATCGCCGAGGGCGATGTCACTAGTTAGCCGCGACTACGGCACCGATCAGCTGCGGCAGCGGCACCGTACAGCCGCGACAACGGTACCGAGCAGCCGCGGTAGCGGCGAGAGAGTCTAGCCCACGGCGCAAGCCGTGGGGAAAGGGATCAAGAGTGCCAAAGCCCCGGCAACGGCGATAGAAAGCAGGAAGCTGGAAGAGACCAGGGACAGTCGCCTGAATCGAGTCGGAAAACAGGTAGCATTCCCGAATGGCATTCTTCCGCCAACGGCCGTCCACGATGGATCGCGAGCCGCAGCTTCGCCGTGTCGCCCTTGTCTTCCGGCCGCAGGAGTCGCTCGCACCAGCGATGCCTCTCGCACATCGACCGCCGCAATTCAACGTCCAGGCGTGCCAGACAAGTGACATCTCCGATGTGCGCCGCGGCGCCTTCCGCGAAGTGGCAGAGCCCAGGAATGCGATCGTGGCGTACATCGACGGCCGCAGCAGCAACCCGACGCCGTTCGCCTGGGCCGAGCCGGCCGAACGAATCCTGAAGAAATCCGCCGAACAGCAGCGGGCTCGTGAAACGCCGAATGGCATGAGGCACTAAACGGGTGTTGCGGCTCAATCATCGGCGCCCTCGGCGGCGGCAGTGTCGCCTTCCTGCGCTTCCGTGGCGGCCTCGTAGGTTCGGAGCGCCGCCTCGTATGCGGTGCGGACGCTCGTGTCCACCCGTTTGGGAATCAGTGAAATCGCACGCTTCTCGGTCGCGACCGCCTCGACCGTGTCGCCGGCCTGGTGCTGGGCCAGCGCGAGCGTATCGAGGTATCGATAGACGCCGCCTTTGCCTGTTGTTTCCGCCACGGTTACCGCGCGCTGGGCGAACTCCACGGCCGCGTCCGGATCGCTGAGCTCCTCAAAATCGCGAGTCAGAATCCAGGCCACTGTGAACAGCGCATCGGGCGTGGCATTTGCATCGTTGGCGTCCGTCGGAAGGTTTTGGAGCAGTTCACGGCACAGCGTCAGCGCATCGTGGCCTCGACCCGCCTTCCCGTACGCCTCGGCGAGCGCTCGCATCGTGCGCCACGATCGTGGATGCTGGACGCCGTGCACGTCGCGAAGGACGCGCAATTCGGCCTCAAACGCGGTGCATGCGTCGTCGTGGCGCCCCAGGTTATTGTAAAAATTGCCGAGTTCAGACATGAGGCGCAGCGTGTACGGATGCTGCTCACCCAGCACCCGTCGGGCGCCGTCCGTGACTTTTGTCCGGAGGGGCACTGTCTCCTCGAACCGGCCCTGATTCTCGTAGAGCTGAATCAGATTGTACATGGACACCAGTGTGTCCGGGTGATCTTCACCGAGCACCCGTGTACGGCGCTCGAGCGCCTCCAGGCAAAACGGCTCAGCCTCCGCCGGCCGACCCTGCCTGACGTAGATCAACCCCAGATGGGCAAGGGAAACCAGCGTTTCGCGATGCTCGCTTCCAAGCACTCGGCTTCGAACTTCCAGCGTCTTGACGAGAAGCGGCTCGGCCTCCGCGTACCGGCCGAGACTGGCGTAGCGCGTCGCCAGTGCGTCCATTGATGTCAACGTGTCGGGATGCTCCTCGCCCAGAACGCGCTGACGAGTCTCCAGGATCTTGATCATGCGCGGCTCGATCGTGGAAAACCGCCCCTGGTAGGCATCAAGTGCTACTTCCTCGTGCCTCGATTGCAGCGTGGTCGGATGCTCGTCACCCAGCAGGGTTGAGCGAATCTCGAGTGCGATTGGAATGTGGTGCTCGGCCTCGTCCCACAGTCCGAGGTCCCGGTAGGCCGCGCCGATGACGTTGTGCAGTTCCGCGGCGATCAACTCGTCGGTGATTTCATTGCGGGTCAATCGACGGGACGTATCATCCAGGATTCGCCTCAAGAGCGTGATGTCCGTCCCCC
>CALLKH010000219.1 GCA_938008425.1 uncultured Planctomycetaceae bacterium
ACCGCATGAAGTCCGCCGTGTTCCTGTACTTGGACTCGTCGAACCAGTGCGCATTCGCCGTCGAACCACCCGAGTGTACAGCCTGAAGATGTTTCACGATCGGCGAAATCTCATCGTGCAATAGTTCGGACTCGTACTCGCTCAATCCGGCGAAATACTCGACCAGGATCGTCGCGTCCTCATTCGTGAGATGGAAACTGGGCATGCGCGCCACGAGCCATGGCCGCAGCATCTCGACGTTGTTCAGGAACTTGTAGAGCCAGTCGTACTGCACCTTGGCGCCTTCGCCCCAGAGAAGCGGCGGCTTGAAACGGGCGCCGTACTGAACGCTGTCATCCAAACTCGTGTCGTCGGAGTAATACTGATGAATCGTCGCTTCGCGATCCGCCTCGATCGTGTGGCAGCCGATGCAATTCAACTCATGAGCGAGAGCCCGACCGCGAGCGATGCGCCCCATCGGTGTTCCGTTGTAATCCACCTTCGCCTTCGGACGCACATCGGCGTCGCGCCGGCTGAGCAGAAACGCCGTCAGCGCCGTCGTCTCCTTCTCGGTGAAGAAGAAGTTCGGCATCTTCAGCTTTTCGTACGGCTTCTTGTCCTTGTCCCGATCCCAGATGCGCGGGTTGCGCATCTTGTGATAGGCGAAAGACATATGATTGTGCAGCACCTCGATGTCGACATTGCCCGATGTGGGTGTCTGGCCATGGATCCCGCTGAGCAGCGCCTCCGCGGACTCAGCCGTATCTCGTACGAGATGGGAGTACTCTTCCTTGACGCCCTTTGCCGTCGCGGGATACAGCTTGCCGTACTCGTTGTGCTTGTGCTCACGGACTTCCTCGAACGCCGGCGAGAAGAAGGCGAAATCAAGCTGGCTGAGGAACTTCTGCGCCCAGGTGGTGAGCTCGGTGCCCGGCGGCGTTGCATCCTCGAAGCCGGCGATGGTGTGGCACGAATAGCATCCATAGTGGCTGATCATCTTCATGCCGAAGAAGAGCTTCTGCCTGTCGCGCAACGTGGGCGATGTGGCCTCGATCATTGCCGCGACGCGGGATTTCGCCGCATCATCGCCGCCGAACGACACCTTCAACTGGGAAATGATGGCCCTCGTGAGCGGGCCGTAGTCCTCGGCCGGATCCATTTTCTGATCTTCGAGGATCATCTTGGCGACCGCCTCGGTGTTCTGGCCGCCCAGGAGCATCAGAATGAGCCGCGACATCTCGGCGTCGTGCTCGGCCGTTTCCGGCAACGGCTCGGTCGAGAAGTCGTCATTTCGAAGCGTCAGCAGATGCGCCGCGACATCCATGATGTCCTGGTCGTTCTTCTGCTTCGCTTCATCCGGCGGCAGGTCCTGGTAGTAGCCCTCGCGGAACATCTTCGGCATGACCGTGTACGACGAGTAGTGCCGCGGGTCCGACAGCCACGTGTAGAGCCACTGCTTTCCGCGATGGACCTGCTGCTCGTCGTTCGGATCGTTGACGAGCTTCGTGCCCATGCCCGAAAGCTCCGGCGCGTGGCGGGAGAACTCCGGCGGCACGTACAGCTTGAGCGGATCCGGTTCGCGGCCTTCCGTGTCCGCAAGGAATTTTTCGGTATTCGCAACGACGCGAGCCTTGGCCCGCCGATCCTGCGGGAACCGCCGAGACGCGTAGCGCGTGCGGTCGTTTTTCGTCATGGCCTCGAATTCGGCCTTGGCCTGGACCATGGCTTCGTCAAGGAACTGCTGCTTGTCCTCGACGCTCGCGGCCTTGTTCTGGTCTCGAAGCTCCGCCACCCTGGCCTCCGCCCGCGCCATCGCGATGTCCGTGACGATCCACTTCTCCGCGAATGAGCGGCCGTCGGAGTCGGTCACGTCCGTCGCCTCCAGGTCGACGTGGCAGGCGAGACATCCAATGGATGTAACGAGCTGGGCGCCGCGCGCCGCATCGCCTTCAATGCCCTCAGGCAGCGGCAGCGGGTCGTACGACTTCGAGAACGTGCGCAGGTAGTGCGTGATCGCCTTGACCTCGACCTCGGTCCGGAGTTCAGGCTTCGGATCGAATTCTTCGTTCGCGCTCGACGCCGTGCCGTTCTCCTGGTGAAAGAAGTGCGGCATTCGCGTCGACGGCCGGAAGTTGTTCGGATAGTCGATCCACCGCTCCATGAAGCCCGGCGAGAGCTTCTGGGCGACGTGCGTCAGATCGGTGCCGACGCGGCGCGAATCTGAAAGCCCCTCGACGTTGTGGCAGTTGATGCAGCCGACCTTCGTGAACAGCTCGCGGCCGTGAACGATCGTCTCGGCTTCCTTCACCGGCAGCGTTCGACTGCGCTCCAGGTCAAACGTCTGATCGTGGCACTTCACGCAGCTCGCGGAAACGTACTTGGTGAGCAGCATGGGCCGCTCCCAGAATTCCTCGACCAGGTGGAACGTCGCGAGCGGAAGACCCAGCTCGGTGACGTAGTATTTCTTCCAGTCCTTCTTTTCCTTCTCGGACTTGGGCGAGTGGGCAGAGAGAATGAAATCCGTCTCCTGTCCGCTGCCTTCGTGGCAGACCGTGCAGCCCATCTTCTTCATCGGGTGCGGCGAATCCTCGGAGACGAAGAGATCCAGCCGGGGGTGTGCCTGGAGTACGGCATCCATCTGGATCGCAGGAAGGCGATGCTGCTTGTTGCTCGTCAGGTAGGTGTTCGACGCGGCCGTCAGCGCCTTGAAGTAATCGGCCCTCTCGGCCTCGGTCATCTCCGAGTACTCGAGCGGACGATCCTTGCCCTTGACGTTGATCATCGGCGGCGAGGCCGCGAGGATCTTGCGGGCCTCGGACTCGATCGCGTCCTGCACCGTTCCGCGCGTCGGTTCGTTGTCGCCGAGCGCCTTCCGAATGTCGGCGCTGGAGACGAACGGCCGCTCGATCGACTCAAGATAGATGTTTGCCTGGTTCACGAGTCCATTGATGAGCGCCGTGGGATCGGCGTCGGCCGGCGGACTGAAAGCCGCGAGCCGTACAATCAGCTCTTCGATCAGCCCCTTGTTCTTCTCGCGAAGAACCTCGGCGACCTCTGGGTTCTGAATCGCCTTCTCGACGCGGGCGACGAAGTTCTCGCGGCTGAAATTCGGATCATCGATCGACACGTGGCAGGTGATGCAACGATCGGTCTGATAGGAATCGACGAAGTTGTAGTTCACGCGGATGTCCGGCATGAACACCTGCTTGATTTCCTGCCGGCCCGGCGCGCCGCTTTCGGGGAGATAGTCCAGCATGGGCGCATTCAGCGACGCTCGCAGGAGTCCGGGGCCGAAGAAACTTGCATTACGCTGCGCGTCTTTCAGACCCTTCTCATAGGCCGTCAGCGCCCGGTTGGCGGCGTTCAACTCGGCCTCGTACGCCTTGATTTCGTCGGCCTTCTGCCGCAGCTGGTCGGTCAGTTCATCCTGCTTCTTCTTGAGCCGGATGACCTCGGCCATGTCCGCTTCGTACTTGGCGATGATCGGACTGGATGCGGCGTCGGTGCGGCCGTGGAATTTTTCCTCTTCGACGTAGAACGCCGTCACGCCGAGTTCGGCATTGCGGTTGCCGTAGTCGAGCGACACGCCCTGAAGCTCGCCCTGAAGCCGCTCATGCTCCGCCTTGAGGTTCTCCAGATCGGTCTTCACCGGATCGGAATTAAGCGCCGCATGGGCGTCGGCCACTGCTTTCTTCAGCGCCTCATGCTGCTTGCGGGCCTCGTCCGTCTCGTATGACAACACGTTGAAGTGCGCCATGGCGGCACGGACGTTGAAGTAATTCGTCTGCACATCGCGCCATGGGCGATGAAAGTCGTGCCACATCATCCAGCCGAATGAGCCGAGCGCGAGCAGCGCGCTCAGGCCGAACACCACATTCAGCCGTCGCATGTTCCAAAGGGTATCTGTCGTAACGGGCATATCAGCTAAATCCGTTCGCGTTGGGTAACCGATGCGTCAAACGTTGATGAAATACTCCGTGATCGCCAGGAAGTACTTCATGTTAAACATCCACCGAAGGACCATCTTGATCGGAACGATGAACATCCAGCTCATCAGCGTCCAGAAAATGACGAATCGAATGAGCCCGAGGTCGACGTAGATCTTCTTGAAAATCGTCTTGGCGAGGATGACCGGGAGAACGAAGAAGTATCCGCCCAGGAGCACCAGGCCCGGCGCCTCGCGAATGAGGAACGACGGCAGCACGCCGAGAAGCGGCTTGGTCGGCAGACCCGGCTTCCACCAGCTCACGTCCAGCCACTGCGGGATGCTCACCCAGAAGACGTCGGAGACGTTAATGTTCAAAAGCGCCGCCGGGCGATGCGGATCCCACGTCTCATAGGGGCCGAAGATGTTCCAGTTCGGCCCGCGAAGGAAGGTGCCGAGAACGATCAGCACGATCCACATGATGCCCCAGCCGAACATGAACACCGAGATGACAAACTTGCGTTCCTTGAAGGTGTAGTAGCCGTTGCCGCGCGGGTTCTTGTCGATGTACGGCAGCGCGACGAGGCCCACGATGATCAGGCCCGGAAGAAGAACGCCCGCGATCCACGGATCGAAATAGACGAGCAGTTCCTGAAGGCCGAGGAAGTACCACGGCG
>CALLKH010000220.1 GCA_938008425.1 uncultured Planctomycetaceae bacterium
AATAGCGCAAGCGTTCCGGTTGAAGCTCAACACAGCCCCAGCCGCTGGCAGAGTTGCCGATAGGCCGTGAACGGATCCTCGGCGACGAGACTCACCCGCCGGCGGGCGTCATCGCCCTCATAGCGAATGCCGACAAGCTGCATGCCGTGTGGAAGGCGTGCAAAGACCCCCTCAAAACTCGGCGCGCCGTCGTCGGCATGAACGAAGAGAAGCCTGTCCTCCTCCTCGATGCAATGCCACGGTTCGCGCGGATCATCCGACCGGCGGCCGCGCGAGCAGTAGTACCAGTCGGCATGCGAGAGCAGCAACTGATGGCGCGGGCCGAGATCGAAGTCCGCCGGCGACGTCCACTCCTCCACCTTCACGTCGGCGCGCGTGAGTTTGATGGCCGGCTCGGATTCCGCCCGGCGCTTTGCGGCGTCGCCCACCTTCGGAAACGAGAGCGCCGGCCCGAGTAGAAACATCAGCAATTGCGTGGGAGGCGACGATGTTCTAAGGCGCGCGGCCGCCGACTCCACCGCGCTGGCGAGCGTCTGAAACCGCTGGACGTCGGATTCGATCAGCCGGTCGGCGTGGTTGACGATGATGACCACGCGTCGCGCCGGACCGGCGTGGAGAAGGGCGTGAAGATCCGGAATCATGTCACGGCCGTAGCCCAGTGATGATTCGCGAACGCCGAAGACAGATGCCATCGCGCGAATGAACCCGTGGCGATCGACCATTTCGGCGCCATTGAAGGCGTACGTGACAAACAGGTGGCGGTTGAGCTGCGCCCGAAGAAACTCTGCATCCTCTTCGGCGGCGGCATTGATCGTGGGATTGAAGAATCCCGGTGAGAGTATCGCGGGATTGAACCACTCAAGCTCGGGATGGCGGTCAGTCATTGCCAACACTGCTTCAATTCGGGTGCAATAGTGGCTCGCAGCATCGCGAGATTCGATCGGGCGCTTCCCTCGTTCGAATCACTGCGTTTCGTCGGTCGAATCCTCGGGCGACGTTGACGTGATGACGATCTTGTGCAGCACCGCGACGAATCCGGTTCGCGCCACGAGTTCACAAGGCACCGCGGCGGCGATGGAACGGGCCACGCCGTCGGCCTCGCTCGCCGACTGGGTTCGAATGCGAATCTTGATCAGGTCAGACCGGCCGAACGCGCCGCGAATCATGGCGAGAACGGGCTCGGTGA
Organism: uncultured Planctomycetaceae bacterium; assembly: GCA_938008425.1. GTDB lineage: Bacteria > Planctomycetota > Phycisphaerae > UBA1845 > UTPLA1 > JADJRI01. Next base: position 1,187 of record CALLKH010000220.1, read on the forward strand.
CGCCCTCGCGGCCGACCTGGATGGTGCTCTTGATGTGATGGGCGCGGGCCTTGAGGGCCTGCCTGGTTGCGTTGTCGAGTGTCATAATGTTGTCAGTTTCCGGGTCGAACCGCCTCTGAGGGCGCCTGCTTCGGCAGGATGATCGGCATCGGCTTCTCGATGCGGAAGCGGTCCTGGGGAATATCCTGGTTCACGCTGAGCACCTCGTAGGTGCATCCCCAGACGGTGCGTTCCACCGGCGGCTTGTCTTCGCGTTCCATGGTCACGTTCCACGTCCACGCCACGATGAGAAATCGATCCTGGTCGATCCACAGCGTCCATCGGCTTCCGCCGTCGCGCCCCAGCCCCTCGCGCGAGACGACGTAGCAGGGTCGGCCGGCCGTCCAGGCGACGCCGTCAAATTTCCACGGGGTGCGCGCGTCGCTCGGGCCGAACGCGACCTTCGGCCGGTTCCATGCGGCCGGGACCAAAAAGGGGATTCCGTCGGAGAGATAGTACGCCGCCGTTTCCGCGGGGGTCGATCCGGTCTCGCGATGCGACTTGAATCGGCCGGCCTCCGAATCGTAGCTCCACCAGTTCTGCCCCTTGACCAGCACCATGTTCATGCCGATCTGAAGGCGGCAGAGGTCGGGCTTTCGAAGTTCCCATTGTATCGGCGCGATCTTCTTCGCCTTTCCGCGATAGTCTCGAAGGTAGCCGCGTGCTTCGAGCGTCTGAGCGGTCGCGTACGCATTCTCGGCGCGGGCGAGAATGCCCTCGATGGTCAGCGCCGACTCGGTCGCCCGATCGCCCGCATTGGGGTCACCGCAGCCCGCCTGGACGAGCGCCACGGCGAACCCGGCGAGCACGCCGAGCGAAGCTCTACATGTTGACGGGTGTCTGGATATTCGAGCGTCTCCCCTTACCGGCGATCGATCGGCCAAGTGTCGGCCGGAGACTTGAGCCCGGACTCCGCACGTCACGCATCCGGCATCCAGTTTGGCGTCGGCGGAGTCGTTCTTCATCGCGGGAAGTGTAAGCGCCGCGCCGGGCGCGGGCAACGCTCATGATTATCGGCCATGCGGCTCGCGCTTTTGCGTGTACGCTGCGGGATCACCCCTTTATAATTCCGCCGGACGAGGGGGCGGAAGGCGACCAAGCGATCCCGCCGATGCAAGGAGGCCCGCACGATGAGCCAGACGAAGGACTACGCGAAGCTTCAGCGAGAACTTGAAGCGTGCCTGCAGATTCGATTTCCCGACGCGGCTGTTCAGATCGGCGATGAGATTCACTACAAGGGTCCGAACATCGTCGTGACGTCGAGCAAATTCGCCGGGCTGCTGGCCGAGCAGCGGTTTCATCACGTTGTCCGGGCGATTCCCAAGGAGTTCTACGAAAAGAAGCTTCAGAAGGGTTTCGTCTGGTTCGAGCTCGCGCCGGGCGAGAAGGGGATCGACCTTATGCGAATGCCCCGGTCGACGGATCTCACCGGCGCCGACGAGGCGGCGATTCGGCGTCAGCTTGATGACGCGAAGCTCTTCAAGAAACTGGCATCGGCGTTTGAGGGTGAGGACGACGAGCCGTCAGGCATCCATTTTGGCGCGACGATCGAGATTCTGAAGAAGGCCGGCCTGTCAGAGAGCCAGATCGAGCGGTGCTGTCTCTACATGATTCTCAAGGGCGCCTACTGCGATGCCCACGTGGTCAACGATCTCTTGCCCAAGATGCTCGCGGGCGACGCCGCCTGAAGACGATCGCCAAGTCCACGGCCCGCCGGTTTTCAGTTACCCGAAAGCGGATCAATTCATCAGTGTGCGTCGGCCGATGCGGTGTTCAGCGCCGTCGGGTCTTCCTTCGTTCCGGAAACGATGGCGATGATCTTCGAACCCGGTTTGGGGTCGATTTTCGTGTCGGCGTCGATGATCTGAATCTTGCCGGGCTCCGGGATGATGAAGAGCGGAATCATGTCCGCTCCGTATCGCCCTGCGAACATCTTGTAGGTAAACGATTCGGTGAGATGGGTCGTCTTGACGATCGCGCCCTGCTGGACTCGCTCGGTCAGGGCTGCGTAGGAAGCGGAGCCCGAGAAGAGCAGGCGGCCGCGCATGTGCCGTTCGACCTGGTCCTTGCTGTGCGACGCGCCTTTCGGGGCGAGCTGGAAGGTTGACGGTTTGCCGAAGACGGGCACGTATCTCTTGACTGCCAGAATATTGACACTGTCGTTCGGCGTCAGTGCGAGGAGGCGGCCGATGCCGGTGAGGTTGATTTCATCCTGCACGCCCTCGCCGAGAATGTTGCCGAGGTAGACCGGCGTTCCCTCGAGTCGCGCGGCCGACGCGTTGCCGGGATTCGTATCCACCAGTATGACGTCGAACCCCGCCTTTTTCACGGCGGAGGCGATCTGCCGTCCGAGGGCATGGGCGCCGAGGATCAGCATGCCCTGCGGATTGCTCACGGAAAGCTTCAGCGCGCGTGCGATCGGTCCGGACAGAAGACCGTAGATGAGCACCGTCAGAACGATGGTCAGAAACGTCAGCGGGACGAGCGCCCGGGCCTCGGTGTGTCCGGCGTTTTCGAGATCGATCGCAAAGATCGACGCGACCGACGCCGCGACAATGCCGCGCGGCGCCATGCACATCAGGAAGATGCGCTCCGAGATCTTCAGCTTCGAGCCGAGCGTGGATACCCAGATGCAGAGCGGCCGCGCGACCAGAATCACCGCCGCGACGAACAGGAATGCGGCGGTTCCGACGGCGGCCAGGTCCTCGCGCTTCAACCGTGCGCTGAGCAGAATGAAAAGCGTCGAAAGCAGGATGACGCGCAGGTTTTCCTTGAACTCGACAATGTGCTTGACATCGACCCGGCGCTGGTTGGCGAGGGCAATGCCCATGACGGTGACCGCCATCAGGCCGGATTCGTGCTGAAGCATATCCGCGCCGGCGTAGGCGGCGGCGACCAGCATCAGGGTGACGATGTTCTGGAGAAACTCGGGCACCCAGTAGCGCTTCAGGGCGATCACCAGCATTCCCGCGGCGGCCAGGCCGATGACGCTGCCGCCGATGATGGTCTTCGCGACGCCCATGGCCAATTGCAGCGGCGCGGTCGAAAGATCGCCGCTGTGGACAATCTCAAAGACGAGAACGGTCAGCAGGACACCGAGCGGATCGATGACGATGCCTTCCCACTTGAGGATTGACGCCACCGGGCCGATCGGCCGAACAT
>CALLKH010000221.1 GCA_938008425.1 uncultured Planctomycetaceae bacterium
GCCACCACTGGGACCCCATCTGGAGGGAGCCGTCGATGGAAAGCCCGACCATAGCCATCAAGCCGCCGCCGCTTCCACCTTCGCGAAGGTCCGCGCTGAACGGATCGGTCGATTGAAAAGTCGGAAACTCCGGCGGCGCAGGAGGGGGAGGCGGAGCCGGGGGTCCCGGCGGCCCGCCGGGCCCGCCACCACCAGGGCCACCTGCCCCTCCACCGCCCCCGCCGCCGGCACCGGCTCCGCCACCGCCACCACCTGCCATGGCGCAGCCGCAGGGATTTGCCGTCTTATCGCAGGGATGATCCTCATGATGCAGGCGACCGGTCGGCGGTGCAGCGAGCAGTGGCACTGCGATCGCAAAAAAGCCACACGTGACCGTCATCAAAACAACACGGCGATACAGTGAATTCTGATACATGAATCTGGCCCCGATCTTCATTTCTTCAACTGTCGAAATTCTTGATCAAATGGAACTCGTAACCACGCGTGCGATCGCACCCACTACTGTTGAGCGGCCACTTCCTTCTCCATCCGCTTCAACTCACGGTGGGCCGTCATTCGAAGCAGAAAGTCCTTGCCGTCGGCGACGAGCGCTGCATAGGTTTTCTGCGCCTCATCCCTCATGCCTGCCTTGTCCAGAAGTTGGCCCTTGGTGAGTTGAGCGGCATCGGCATGACGCGTGCCCGCGTAGCGATGGGCCATGAGGTTCAAGGTTGAAGTGGCTTCATTCAAGTCGCCCTTGCGCGCCTGGCAGATGGCCAGCTGTTGCCAGGCTAGCGCAGCCTGGTCCATATCCTGAGAGCCCTCTGTGACCTGTTGAAGCGCGGTCTCCGCTTCGGTGCAGCGATCCGTCTCCATCAGGCAGTTTCCAAGGCCGAGCAGACTGTGCCAATACCAATCGCCGCGAGGATAGTGACGAATGAGCGTGTCGTAGATCCAGGCCGCCATCCGAAAGTCATGGCGACGGTGCACGAGATCGGCATCGGAGAACATGGCCGCCTGCACCCGATCGGGCGGCTGATTACTTTCCAGAAGCGCGATGACGTCGAGATAGGCAGACTCGGCCCGTTCGTAGTCCTTCGATCGGCGGTGCGCCTGGAAGATGCCACGCTGGGCGTCGAGCCGCTCTTCAAAGGTTGTTGCGGCCGCCAGCTTTGCTTCCATCCCCGCGACCGAACGATCCGGACGCGGACGTCGACTTCGATGAACCGCGTGACCGTCCGCCGGCGTGACGGCCTGAGGTTGTGCGTCGGATCGAGATGTTGCTTCCGAAGCGGTTCCGGATTCGCGCGATCCGCTCTTGCACCCGGCCATAATCACCATCGCCAGCACGGTTGATCCGGCGGCGGTGAGCTTTATCCAATTCTGAATCTTCATCGCGTCGCTCCTCTAAAAGGGAGTTGATATCTGTTTCAGTTCTCAGTCCTTGAGTCAGTGACCGTTTTGAAGATCGCCGCTGTGCCTAATCACCCGTTGCGCCGGCGGCCTGTTCGACCGCCTGATTGGCGGATCGAGCGGCCTGGTAGGCGGCGCGCTGGGTCTTCTGGGCTTCCGTGAGAATGCCATCCACGGTACTGGCGAACTCTTCCGCCGCCTCTCGAAGGCGTTTCGTGCTGATGCGGCTCGAACGCTCGTAGAGAACGAGTTCCCGAGCCTCGCGTGCTTGCTTGAGATCAGCCTGCTGCCCTTCCGTGAGGTCGAGGAACTTCAGACTCACATCCAACTCTGTATTCCCGAGTCCGCGCGCCAGCAATGCTTGCTGGGTTTCCGTCAATTGACCGTCGATCGCCGTTCGAAGCGTCGCACATTGCGTCAGGATTGCTGTTCTCGCGGCTTGTACAGCACCGCGCTTCGTCGCGCAGGCGGCTGCCTTGAGAGTTCGAAGCGTCTCTTCGGAAGTAGGCGGATCGGCTTCCGGCGCGGGGTCGTATGATTTGGGGGAGCGCATTAGCTCGGCCTTGAGGTCCCGGTTCGCTGTGTCAAAAGCGGCGAGAAGCGCCGCGACGGATTCGCCATGCTCAGCGAGGTATCCAGACACCGCCGAATTGATCGCGGTCAGCTGCGTCGTGCTGACGCTGAGCGTCGAGAGATCAGCCGGAGCAAGCCCCAAGACGCCGCGAAGTGCCGAAACTTGGGCATCACCTGATGGTTGAGACGTGGGTGGATCGGCCAGCCCGAGCGAAGGAAGCATCCATCCCGACAAAGCCAGACTGACGAACAAGATCATTTTATGACGCATGATGCGAGACCTCCTCAAGGCAGACCGAGACCGCACAACTTCGCCCACGGACAGCGAAGCCACGATTCGCGAGAGTGAAGGCGCAACGCCCAACACCCTTGCATTCGCAAGATTCAAGATGACTGATTGAATTCAGGGCGAGCAGCGTCGCTCCCGAGTTCAGCGCACTAATACAGACTCAAACCAAGTGGCGGCGCTCACGCACCGCGACCCGAATCTTCCAACCAATTGCATTCAATAACGAGTAACCCCATCAAGGGGTTCGCGCAAATCCGAACATCCATTCCATTCAGAAACTCGAATCGTAACGCGAAGAATAGCAGGGTTGACTGCCCTCACGCCTCCGGCCATTCATCGGCGGACTAATAATACATCACGAACAAGTGGTCGGCAAAGACTTCCTGCTGGGATTTTCCCTAATCAATTATTCAACGACAAGAGTACTCAACTACCTCCGAGGGAATCGATCAC
>CALLKH010000222.1 GCA_938008425.1 uncultured Planctomycetaceae bacterium
GCCTTCAGGTGGGCCGGAGGATTCTCGAATCATGTCGATCAGCACCTTGGAGATGGAGACGATGCTCCACGGATTCCGGCGCATTCTCCGGGACATGACGGGCAAAGACGCGCCGATCACGCCCGACACACGAATCGATCGACACTTGAAGCAGTTGAACGCATGGGATGATATCGATCCGCTCGATTTCATGCTCCGGACCGAATTGTACTTCGACTGCAAATTCACACGTGAAGACTGGGAATCGCTGAGCCACTACCGGGAGTGTAAATCGCCGGATGAGTGGGAGCGCCGGTTTGCACACGATTTTACGTTCGGTCGCATGGCCGAACTGCTGGCGGGTCGGACGCTTCTGCTTCAGGTGAAGCCGGAGGTTTTCATCGGCCGTCCGTGCCTGGCGGCGGGGGCGTTCAGTTCGATGGAACGACTGGTCCTCCGGCAGAATTCGCTGGCCCCTCGTTTCGGCCCGAGCACGCCGATTCATCAAGTACTGAAAGGGTCTTCGCTTCGGCGATTCTGGAGACAGGTTCAGTTGCTGACGCGCGATCTTGTTCCGCCGCTGCCCAACTCCCGTTTCGAGGGGTATCTTAAGTATGGCGTTGTGGCACTGGCGATTGATGGTGTTGCCATACTTCTGACACAGATGATTGTCGGTGACAATTTTTCCGCGTCACTTCTATTCAATTTGACTGTTGCGCTATGCGCCCTTCTAGCCTTGTTGATGGTCCTTGGCACTCTGGGTGTAGCCGGTGGTGCCGCTTTCCTTTCAAAACTGGGTGTCTTCGTCGTGAAGAAGGACAAACCGCAGCTTCCCGTCGGCATCGCAACCTTTGGCGACCTCTCGCGCCTCGTTGCCCGGGTTCACCGCGGCTTCTGCCCCGACTGCGGTCGTAACCTGCTCGGGGTCGTCAGCCCGGATTGTCCGGAGTGCAATTCGCGTTTGCCCGCGTACTCGTTCGCCACCGCCGGGCCGACAGCATCAACATAGTCACCGCCGCGAGCCCCGGCGTCATCATCATCAGCGCCAGCGCCGTCGTGCGGTTGTGACGGCCGAAGTGCATCTGGTCGTCGGTCCAGACGGCGATGCTGCCGCCGCCCCATTGCGCGGGTTGAAGCTGGCTGCTCGCGGGCACTTCGTTTAGCGACAGCCCCGCGACGAGCAGACCCGCCGCGAGAATCGGCATCCAGAGGCGGGGCAGTCGGGCATGCAGAAGGCTCATCCATCGGCCGGCGCCGTCGGTCGCAGCCTGCCCAGGCAGTTCATCGGGAATCCGGCGATTGGCGAATTTTGCGACGAGCACCGGAAGGAACGCGTAGCGGCAGATCATCGCGGCGACCCACGCGGCCGGCGTGTTGTCGTACAGGTTCCAGCGATCGGATGGACTGATCTTCGCGCTCGAGAAGAATGCGATCAGCGCGGTCGAAATGACGGCCGGGGGGAACAGCGCGACCATGACGATGAGCACGACGGCGAATGTTCGAATCATTCGGGTCCATGATGGCCACCGGGGATCGTCGAGCAGCGCGATGGCGATCGCGACCGTACACGCCGCGGCTACGAGGGCGACGATCACCGAGCTGCCGATCGCCCGCTGGCCTGAGGTCCACGCCGACGAGAAGGATTCGAGAAAGCCATAGCGGCCATCAAACATCGAGAAAGCGTAGATCCAGATCGGCAGCGTCGCTGCGAGAAATGCGAGTGCCGCGGCGGTGTAGAACGCCCTGCGGGCAAGAGGCGTATCGCGGCCGGTGTCGGCGTCTGATGAAGTGCCGCCCCAGTCGGCCATTCGCTTCGCGCCCTGAAGGACGACGATGCCGATGAGCATCACCACCGCCACCAGCGGCCACGCCCTGAAGAACAAGTACGCCCCCGGCCGAGCCGTGGACGAGGCCTCGCGGGCGTCTGCCATGAGTTCGACACCCCACACCCGCGCGGCGGCCATGAACGGCGGCACCGTCGAATCGATCGCCGCGAGGATGAACACTGCCGCAGCCGCCGCGAGCAGCGACTCACGCATCGGCGGCAGCGCTCCGCGCAGAAACGCCTTCACGGGCGACGCATCGAGCGACGCCAGCCGGTAGGCCGGCGCGCCGGCGTGCCGATAGGCCGCTGCCAGAAGCAGCGCCGGAATCGGCCACAGCCACCATGCCAGCACGAGTCCCGCGTGCATCGGTGCGAATTCGGGCCGGTTCCAGCCGATGGCGTCGGTTGCACGGCGCAGCATCTCGAAATTGCTATTGGTGATCAGAAGCGTCGCATAAGCGTAGACACTCGGCATGGTGACAAGGGGAAGAACTGTGATGGCGGTGATGATCCGTCGGCCGCGCGGCCGGCCGATCGAAATGCCGATGGTGGCGGGAAGCGAGATGAGCAGGGCGGCGAACGTCGCCGTGACAGCCATCCAAATGGTGTGAAGCAGGCTGATCTGAAGCGATTCCGTCGGCCAGAGCGGCTGTCCATCGACGGGCCCGCGCGGCACCTGAGCCACGAGAATACCGACGCAGACGCCCACAGAGCCGAGCAGCGTGGCGGCGCCGAAGATCGTCAGAATGCGTAGCAGCAGGGCGGCCATTTATCGAAGCAGCACATCGACCACAAGGCGGTCCGATGCCGAGAGCACGGCCGCCGCTTCAGCGTAGTCGACCTTGGCCTCGTAGGGAAAGGGCTTGGCGCGGCCGTCGGGCAGGGTGTCGTCCGGGTTGGCGAAGGTGTTGGAAAAGGGAGGACGGCCAGGCTCGGCGTCGAGCGCCGCCGTGATAGATGCGCGAACGGGGACATTTTTCGAATCGCTCAGCGCCAGTTGCCGCTCGGTTTCAACTGACAGGATGTGATTGAGCAATGACTCGGCGGCCGATCGGTGCCTCGCGCCGCTGACGAGCCCCGCGGAGCACGGAATCCAGAGGCTGCCCGGTATTTGTCGGGACCCGTCGGGCGGATCGTGATCGGGAAAGCACATGGCGATCGAGTTGCCGCGCTCCCTTGCGACGATGACGTCGTCGGTGTCCGTCGCCGCGAAGTCGACCGTCCCGCGCGTGACGAGCAGCACCGCCAGCGAGTTGCCGTCGGCCCGGCGAAATTCGTTGGCGCGGAGGTCTTCATACCAATTCGAAAGTTGCTCAGGCCCCCAGAGCTGGTAGAGCGTCGCCATGTGGCCCCGCGTGGTGCCGAAACGCGGGTCGGCCAGAGCGAACCGGCGTTTAAACCGGGCGTCGGTCAGATCGGCCCAGCGCTTCGGCAGATCGGCCGCGCTCACGCGTTTGGGATCGTAGGCGATCACGCGGCCGCGAAGGCCGAAGGCGGTCCAGCGATCGCTTGAATCCCGGTACCGATCGGGAATCTCGGTGGCGCTCTCGGGGCGAAAGGGGGCCAGGATGCCCTGATCGGCCAGTTGCATCGTGCCGAAGATCTCGCTCGACCACCAGACGTCGGCGCGGGGGTTTTCGCGCTCTGCCAGAAGCCGGTTAACGAGGCCGGTCGTCTTGCCCGCCTCGGTGTCGTACTGGCGATGGACGCGAACGCCGGAGGATTTTTCGAAATCGGCGAGGATCGGCTCGGCGAATTCGCGGTCGATGGAGCAGTAGATGATGACGGCGGCGTCCGTGGGTTTGCCATTTGAATCATCACTGGATGGGGCGGTCGTCGGCGGTGTCGTCGAATTGGACGGCGAGCACCCGCCCGTCAACCCGACCAGCGGAATCACGAGTGCGGTGAAGATGGTACAAGATAGGTGTGAGGTGAGGCGGGCTGTGGTCTTCATGTGTACGTGCAGGTGCGGGCGACGCATTCCTCACGGCTGAATCGGGTTTTGAGAGAGTGGGTTTCGATCCGCTTCGCCGCTTTCCGTTTAGCCGCCTCCCGACAGGGATCCGGCGACAGCGATTGGCGCGCTAAGTGTCGAAACCAAGTCACCCGGCGTCGAGTCAGCCCAGCGGAATCAGGAGAAACCGCAAACTCCGAATCTCGATACCCCTCAATCGCCGGAATCCTTCTTCGATTCGCCGCCGGATTCACTTTTTTCCTCGGCAGCCGGCTTGGATGATCCGCCGCCTTCCGATCGATCGAAGAACCGTTTGACCGCCTTCTTGTAGATCGGCGGGATTCGCTCGCGGCCGATTGAGTCCGTGTTGTCGATTTCGCTCGCGGACTCGGCGTCGGTCATCTCCGCGGTGGATTCGCCCTTCAACTGTTTGTCCTTGACGTACGTCTGGCCGACGATGCCGCCGCCGCGGCCGAACCGCGTCTTCGTCTTTCGATCGACGGTCGATGTCTCGACGCTGTCATCGCGGTCGCGATTGCCGGCGCCGCGCCCCAGTCCGCCCGGACCCGGTTGATTTCCATCTCCCGGCTTGTTGCAGCCCGGACACGGCGAGCCGTCCTTGCGGAAGCCGCTCTTGTCGCACTGCTTGCAGTCGAGGCTGTCCTCGGAGGGATCGTTTTCGCCTTCCTGCATCTCCTCCTGAGACTGCTCCAGTTCCGACATCTGAGAGTTGAGTTCGTTCAGGGCCTGCTCCAGCTGTTCCATCTCGCTGAGCTGCTCGCCGGCCTGCTCCAGTTCCTGCTGGGCGCCCTTTTGATTGCCTTTCTCCATCTGCTGGGCGGCTTTCTCCATCTTCTGGCCCATCTTCTCGCACTGGCCGCCGCCTTTTTCGCAGTTCTTCTGCTCCTGCTGCATCTTTTCGAGCATCTTCTGAAGCTGCTCCTGCGTCACGCCCTTGTCCTTCATCTGCTCGGCCAGTTCCTTGGCCAGCTTTTCAAGCTGCTTCGGGTCCTTCTTCGAGAGCTGCTCAAGAACGCGCTTGGCCTCCTCCTTGGACATGCCCGCGTTCTGAAGGTCGCGCTGCTGCTGCTCCTGCTGCTTCTCCTGAGACTTCTTCGCCGCCTCCTGAAGCTTCTGGGCCAGTTCCTTCATCTGCTCCTTGAGCTTCTGCGCTTCGGCCGAACTGGCGCCGCCTTCCTCCGCCCGCTTCGCCAGCTTCTCCTGAAGCTTCTTGACGGCCTCCTGCGCCTCGGAGAAATCATTCTTCGCCATGGCCGAGATCAACTCGCTCAGCTCGTTCTTCGGATCGGTCGGCGTGCCGAGCTGTCGAAGCTGCTTTTTCGTTTCCTTCAGGGCCTCGAACTTCTCATCGCCCATCTTCTGCTTCAGCGCATCCTGAAGGCGGTCGAGCTTCTTCAACACTTCGCGCCGCTTGACGTCGTCGTCGCGCTTCAGGCCCTCTGCCCGCGCCGGCTGGCGCTTGCCCGCAGACTCGAGGTCGATCTTGTTCTCGGTAGCGATCTTGTCGATGGTGGAATTCATTTTTGCGACCACCGCCTGCGCTCGCGATTGAACGCCGGCCTGCGGCTGGCGGCCGGTGTCCTTCTCCTTGCGACCCAGCAGGTCGAACTCGGGAAGCAGAAGCGAAAGCAAGGCGACGAGAATCACAATCGTGCTGAGCGAGAGCGACCCCGGCCAGCGAATCGGCAGGAACTTCTTCGGCGTGAGCCCGGCGATTTTCGATTCTGTATCCCGAACGACCGCCGCCTCGAACGGATCGGCAGAGTCCGGGCGCAATCCCAGGCTTGTGGAAACGCGTTCGCGAAGTCCGGCCGCATGGTCCAGCGCCGTCGCCCCGGCGAGGGCGGGATCGCGCGTCACCAGCGTCCAGATCGTCGCCGCAACCAGGCTCAGAACAGCCGCGCCGCCCAGCGTCCACATCACCGGCCACGGATAGAGCCCGAAGAGCCGGTTCACCAGCCAGGCCAGAATCCAGACGGCCAGAGAGGCAGCCAGCGACCAGCCCCACTGTGCCAGCCAGCGATTGATCCAAAGCCGTCGTTGTGCGATACGGACTTGTCGTTCGATGGTGCTCATGCCCGAGATTCCTCCAGTGTAGAGGATACTGTGAAAATCGAGACGGCGCCGGCTCCGACCCGGAAGCGCCGCGTTCGAGGATCGCCTGAACCCTTCGACGAATTGTAGATCGACCCGGTTCCAGGTTCAATAAAAACGATCTCGACCGACAATCCCTGTAGCCGGGAGGCCGGCTTGCGGCAGAGGGCCCGGAATGATCGTACATAGGGGAATCGGCGATCGTTCCAAGGCCCCTCCGAGCCGATAATGCACCGGGTCTCACGAGGGCGGATGAACGCCCCAGCCGATATACTCCCCCGGCTCGACCCTCCGCGATGGATGCGGGGTCCAAACCGATCAAGGATCCGATGGCCGCCAAACCAGAAGTCCCCAGCCCCGAGAAGCCGAAGCCGAAGGGCTCCGTCGGCATTCGCTCGTTTCGCGCCCGAATTGCGACGGGCGTACTTCTGATCATTCCCCTGGCCGTTACGGCCATCCTGATGAGATACGTCTACGGACTTGCGCTCTCATTTGGCGCGAAAATGCTTGATTGGATCGCTCGAATCGGCGCTTGGTTTGCCAGCGTGAAGCCCGACCCTAACGAAAAACCGATCAATCTCGATGATCCGACCCTGATGCAGCAGACCGTGGCGGTCAGTCTGACGATTCTGCTGCTGTACATGCTCGGCTGGCTCGGCTCAAACGTGGTGGGGCGGCGGGTGATTGAAGCGTTCGAGGCGATCTTCGAACGCATCCCGCTCGTGGACACCATTTATGGCTCGATGAAGCGAATGGTCCATGCGCTTTCGGGCGTCGGGAAGGAAGCCAAGTCTCAGCGCGTCGTCCTCGTAAATTTCCCGAATGAGGATATGAAGACCATCGCCTTCATGACCAACACGCTCACCGACAGCAACACCGGCCGGCGGTATGCAACCGTGTACGTGCCGACAACGCCGAACCCGACCGGCGGCTACATGGAAATTGTTCCGCTCGACAAAATTACGCATACCGACTGGTCGATGGAAGAGGCGCTGTCGATCGTGCTTTCCGGCGGCGCCATGGCACCGCCGAGCTTCAAGATCGGGCCGACGCCGCAAGATGTCGAGACGACCGATGGCGAAGGCGATTCGCCCATCGGCGATCGACCTCAGGGTTGAAGTACGACCTCTGAGTCGCGCGCGGTCGTCACCGCGCGGCGGCGTGCATCGCTTGCATCACGCCGCCCATCGTTGCGCCGATGCCCGCACGAATCACCAGGTCCGCCATATCATCCATCGGAGTCGGGTCTCGATTCAAGATCACCAGGCGCGCGCCGTAGGCCTTTGCGATCTCCGGCAATTCGGCCGCCGGATAGACAACGAGACTCGATCCGATCGCGAGAAAAAGGTCGGCGTGTCGGGCGAGTTGTCGCGCTTCCATGAATACGTCGGCAGGCAGCGCCTGGCCGAACGAAACCGTCATCGACTTGAGCAGCCCACCACAGGCGTCGCAGATCAACTCTTCTTCGCCCGCCTCCTGCCGCTGAAGGATTTCCTCGCAGCTCCACCGTTTGTCGCATGACAGGCAATGTACTCGCATGGCGGTTCCGTGTACTTCGAGCACCCGTTGGCTACCCGCGCGCTGATGAAGTTCGTCGATGTTCTGCGTCACGACGGCGGACAGGTGCCCTCGTCGCTCAAGTTCCGCCAGCGCGCGATGGCCGGCGTTCGGCGCGGCCTCGAGAAACGCCGGGATGGAGAGTCGCCGAATGGTCCAGAAGCGCTTTCGCTCCTCGGGATCGTTCAGAAAGTCTTCGAACTGAACAGGGGCATGTTTTGACCACAGGCCGCCGGGGCTACGAAAGTCGGGAATGCCGCTTTCGGTGCTGATGCCCGCGCCGGTGAAGGCCACGCCGCGCTTGGCTTCGCGCAACCATGTCGCGAGCGTTGAAATGTCTCCGGGTTTTGAGTTCCCCATCCTTAGCCGATCCTTCTCACAAAGACTTGGCCGAATCACGCAGACATTCCAACTGAGCGCCGCGCGTCACCCCCGGGTCGAGTGCGATTCTTCCGCGTCTTTCTGATTCCCACCTGCGCCGAATCTTAACGCTGCGATCAGTGGAATCGCCAGCAATGACATCCCCGCCATGATGGCGAACGCCCACGTGTACCCGAGCCCCGGCATCCGGCCGTAGCCGCCGATGAGCTTACCGACCGACCACGCGGACCATGCTTCGCAGAGATTGGTCGCGCCCATGTAGGTGCTGAACTGGGTACCGCCGAGCCGGGGATCGGTGAGGTCCATGAACATCGCATAACTCGCGGCGGTGAACGCTCCAATCAGGATGTAAAGGACTCCGAGCGTGCCGACGACGATGTGGGCGCGGCCGGCGTCGATCGGAATCCGCAGTGCGAGACCAATGACGACGGCATTGATCGCGATCAGGATCAGCAGTGACAGCACGCCCAGCCGGCGGCCGACGCGGTCCGCCACGAACCCGCCCAGTAGCGCCCCGGGCAGGGCGAAGCAGAGATAGAACAAGCCGACCTCGCCCGATTCGTGGCCATTCTCCTTCAGGAGCGGTCCCGCCACTGCTCCCACCGATTCAAAGGCAGCGCCGCCAACGAGCGCGAATCCGAGTCCCAGTAAAGTCGCGCGGCGCCGGCACATGGCGACGAACGACCGGCCGAACGATTTCAGCTTTTCGATCGTGTTGCCGTCCCGTGCCGTGGGGGATTCCTGAGCGAACAACGTCAACAAGGTGCTCGACCAGATGGCGACCACCAGGGCGATGATGACGGCCGACTCGCCCATCCACTGTTCGACGATCAGAATGGCGCCGCCGAAAATCGCCCGGGCGCCGATGTAGCCAACCTGCATGAGGCCGTTGATCTTGCCGCGTTCGGATTCGGGCACCGTCGAGATGCACAGCGCATCGACGGCCACGTCCTGCGTCGCCGCGAGGATCGCGTGAAGCATCAGGAGTTGCGTGATGAGCGTCAGATTGGGTTCGAAGGGCAGAAACGCGAGCGGCAGAAGGGCGAGGCCCATCAGCAACTGGGCCGTGATGATCCATCCGCGAAGGCCGAAGTGCTTTCCTCGAAACGTGTCGACCAGCGGCGCCCAGAGAAACTTGAACGCCCACGGCAGAATGAGCGGGGCGGTGATGGCGGTGATCTGCTCGACGCCGAGGCCGATCGACTTGAGCTTGACCGGCAGGGCCCACCAGACGTAGCCGATCGGCGCGCCTTCGCTGAAGTAAAGTGCCGCGAAGAGCACCTTGCGGCCGCCGGATGTGCGGAGGAGATTCAAATTCGACTCGATGCTCCGCGAGAAAGGACCGGGCGATCACACCTCGAACTCGCCGCCGCCCGGATCCTGGAAGACGACCTTATAGAGATCCTTGCGCCGGTCGTTCCAGGTGCGAACGGTGCCCGACAGGCGATGACGCCGCAGTAGTTCCACGTCGACGTCGTGAATGATGAGCGTTTCGATGTTGGGCGTGCTCTCCGAGGCGATGGCGTCGCGGGCGAACGGGAAATCCGACGGCGTGAAGATGCCCGAGACGGCGTAGTGCACGTCGGCGTTTTCCACGAAGGGCAGATTGCCGGTGCAGCCGGAGGTGGCGACGTAGACCTGGTTCTCGATGGCCCGGGCCTGGGCGCAGACCTTGACCCGAAGGTAGCCGTAGCGCTCGTCGGTGTTGAAGGGCACGAAGATGATGTTCGCGCCCCGGGCGACGGCCAGCCGGGCGAGTTCAGGAAATTCGATGTCGTAGCAGATCAGAATGGCGATCTTACCGCGATCGGTTTCGAAGACCTGAACCTTGGAGCCCTCGGAGATTCCCCACCATTTCTTTTCGTTGGGGGTGGTGTGGATCTTGTATTGCCGGCCGAGTTCGCCGTTTCGCCGGAAGAGATACGACACGTTGTAGAGCTTGTCTTCCTCGACCGTGAACTGCGAGCCGCCGATGATGTTCACGTTGTAGCGAATCGCCATGTTGGTGAACATTTCGAGGTATCGCGGCGTGTACTCGGCGAGCTTTCGGGCGGCGAGCCCGGGGCGCTTGGCGTCCACGATCGACAGGAGCTGCGTGGTGAACAACTCGGGAAAGACGACAAAGTCCGACTTGTAGTCCGAGGCGACGTCGACGAAGAATTCGCACTGCTGCTTGAACTCGTCGAACGATTTGACCGGCCGCATTTCGTATTGAACCACGCAGAGGCGGACGATGGAGACGGCGCGGAATTTTCGCGTCGGCGTCTCGACGTGATCGAGATTGATCCACTCAAGAAAGGTGGCATAGCCGCGCGATTCCTCGTCCGACGGCATGTAATCGGGAATGAGCTGCTTGAGCACGAAACCGTTGGACATCTGCGGCGTGAGCACCGGGTCGACGATGCTCTTGGACATGACCCTTTCGACGTACTCGCGGGCGGACATTTCGTCGGCATACTTGCCGTACCCCGGGATTCGCCCGCCGAGGATGATGCGCTTCAGGTTCTTGTGCCGGGCCAGCTCCTTGCGCGCTTCGTACAGTCGGCGGGAGAGCTTCATGCCGCGATAGTCGGGATCGACCATGATTTCGATCCCGTACATTGTGTCGCCCTCGGGATCGTGGTTTCGGATGAATCCCGCGTCGCTGACTTCCTTCCAGTTGTGCCAGGACTCGTAATGATCGAAATCGACGATGACGCTGCTGGATGACGCGACGATCTTGTCCTCATAGACGATGCAGAACTGGCCCTCGGGAAAGATTTTCTGCTGGCTTTCCCACTGTTCCCACGACCACGGAATCATTCCCGGGAAGCACTTCAACTGAAGCGCGACCACCGCCTCGAAGTCGTCCTTGGCGAGTTGGCGCAGTTCAATGGCCCGTTCGAAGTCCTGAAGCGAGAGTTTTGTCATGGGCACGCTCCGTGTCATGAAAACGAATTCAATATGCCGCGGCGGAGACACTCCAGAGTCCGCCCGACCCGGGCAGTTTAATCCAGGACGGCCTCAGCGGCAATCCGAGGGCGGTTCGGGCGATGAATCATTGGAAGCGCAGGCGGCCGTCACGACGGGATCGCCGGCATCTTCGACGATGGTCGGAAAGGCGCCTCCGGTCGTCCGCCCGTTCCGGGTGCGCGCCTGTTCCGCGCGTAGCAGCAGGTAACCGCCTGCGAGCATGACGCCGCCGCTCGCCCACTGCCAGAGTGTCAGCCGCTCGGCAAAGATCACCGTCGAGAGCGCGGCGGTGATGAACGGTGCGATCTGGACAACCGCGCCGGAAATGGCGACGCCTAGCCTTCGGATGGACGCGTAGTAGAACAGATGGCCCAGCGCGATGCCGACGATCGCAGATGCGACGAGATAGAAGAGATGTATCGGAGAAAGATACAACGCAGGGGCGCCGGCCTTGTCGCCGAAGATCACCATGCATCCGATCATGACCAGGGCCGTCAGCGTGCAGATCGCCGAGAACGACTGAATTGAAGACACCCCCTGCATGCATGCGCGAACCGATACGCCATAGAGCCCGAAGAACGCGCCGGCGCCGGCGCCCAGCAGCACCCCGGTCGCCATCCCGCCGGTGATCGGCGTGTTGGAGAGCATGACCGTCCCGATCGATCCGAGAATGACGAATCCGATCCCGATCCAGAAATGACGGGATCGGGCCAGCGCACGCTCGTCCGCGAAGAGCACGAAAGCGCCGGCAGTCGACGAAATCAGCGAGACGCGCAGCAGAAACCCGGCCAGACCGGGCTGGATGTAGTAGATAGAGAATCCGAAACAGATCTGCCCGAGACTGTTGAAGACAGTCGGCACGATCGCCTTCCGCCAGAGTCCCGGCGCCGCCTTTCCGCGGATCGTCAGCAGGAGTTGAAACGGGAGAAACCCCGCGGCGCACAACCCGTAACGCCAGCCGTTGGCCGCCCAGGCGTCGATGTGCTCGTGAAGCCCCCGCAGAAACAAGAGGACGCTCGACCAGCCCAGCAGCGTGATGAGGATGTAGATCAGGCCCGGCAGGTCAATTCGGTCGGAATGTCTAACTTTCATGTCGTCCGGGTCTCATGTTTCAAGCGGCCGATTCGAGCAGGCAGATTTTTTTTGCGCATCTCGGTCCGCAGATTTCGGCTGTTAGGGTGACCACCCTAATCGACGGCGGTCTGGATTGCGAGATGGCGCACAAACATGCGGAAACGCGAAGCGAACGTGCCGCGCAGTCGCGCTCGCGCCCTGGAAATTGTCGACAGTTTCTTCGCTGCTCTGACTGGGCTCACGAATTTGTGCGAGCGCGCAGGGCGCGAATTGCGATTTGGTTCTTGTTGGGTGTCTGCTTCTCGTGGCGACGATCGTCCCGCAGCTGACACCGCTCGCGTCACCGTGTGGACGCTCACCACGTGAAATTCCCGTTGTACCGCGAAGACGCTTGTTCTTCGTAACTGAAACCTAGTTCAAGAAGAATGGAGAAAAGTCATGAAGTCACGGCACTTCATCGGGAGCGCCTGCGCGCTCATTTCGCTCGGATTGGCCCCGGTATTGGCCGTTGCGTCGCCTGACGATCAGCTCATCTCGTTCAAGATCTACAACGATCCCAACACGCCATCGCTGGGCCTGCGTTACGAGGTCTTCTTCGACCTGAGCGCCGTGGACGAGGATAGCAAGAGCGTCGGCTGGCAGATCAACGAGATCGCCTTTCGCAGGTACGACTCGTACGGCCACGTCGAGAATGAATGGAGCGAGGTTCTTCCGGAGGTGTTGACCGCCGACGGCCTCTGGTGGGTCGACCACGCATCGGTCGAAGAGCCCGTCCTGTCGGAGTTCGTTCTGCCGCCGGCCGTTTACGGCACGGCCGCCGTGAGCCTGGGCACTGCGGGCGATCTGTCCTACTCGCTTGAGGGCCAAGTCTATGAAGCGGCTCCGGGTGGTCCCCCGTTTCCTTTGACGGCCGCAATCGACATCTATGCACAGGAAGATGAGATTCCGGAGCCGGATCTCGATGACGAAGAGGAGCCCGTCGAGCCGAAAATTGTCTGATCGGTTCAGTTGACCGGCACCGGGAGAAGTTGGCTTAATGCGTCTCGGTGCCGGTGTCGGATACTGAGTTTGACCGGGTCTGGGCAGGAAGTCGGAAAATAAAAGGGTCGCCTCCGCTTTGGTGGGGGACCCCGGCGTGCCAGTCCAGAAGAATCATCTTTCGCCGCTCAAGCCATCGCTCGAGTTCATCGAGGTAGGTGATGTTCTGATCAAGGCTTCGAACGAGACCGTCGACCTGGCCGGATTCGACAAATGACAAGAGGGCGGTCTTCGCTCCCCGCACCAGGATCAGGGCGATTTCGTGATCCTCCAGGTTGTTTTTTTGGCGCTTTGCGTAGATTCGCGCGAAATCGGCGTCACACAGCACCATGTTGATGCGATCTTCCGCCTTCTGCGTCTGTATCCAGCGATCCTCGATCGCGATGCTCTTTGCGGATGCCGCCTGCAGGGCGTCCTCGTAACATCCGATGCTGGTCAGGGAACTCGTGATGTCATCGAGCAGATAGTATCTCGAGGAAAAGAGCGTTTCATCGTCTGGATACGATCGGGCAAGTGATTCGTTCGTTGACAAGGCGGATTGAAAATGGTGGATCGCTTCGCCATGATTCTTCGCATAATGCGCCCTGAGCCCCAGTAGCGCGCGAAAGGCGGATTGTTTGGCTACCCATAGATCACTGGTGTGCCGCTTGGTGGCGTTGGCGAGCAGCTTTTCTGCTAATTCGACGAACTCATCCGCTCGTTCGAATTCGGACTCCGATAAAGAGAGCCGGGCCAGGCCGACGCTCGCATCGAAGCCAACCGCCAGGAGATCGCCGTCCGGTCGGTCGGTTTGCTCCGCCAGATCGATCGCGCTCTTGAATAACGCGATCGCGTCGTCGGTCCGGCCTGCATCGCGCGCGACCGAGCCGAACCGAAAAAACGCCGCCGCGTTCAGCTTGCGCTGGGCCAGATTGGCCGCGCCTTCAGCCCTCTGCCAGAATGAGACAGCGACCAGGAGCGACGCGGCCATCAATCCGAGAAACAGGCTCGTCACTGCGATGTGGGTGCGATAGCGCGCCGCGGTTTTTCGAAGGACGTACCAGTTGTCATTCGCCTTCGCGTTTACCGCCTGGCCCGCAAGATAACGGGCCAGATCATCGGCCAGTTCAATCGCGGACTGGTACCGGTCCTCTTTTCGCTTGGCCAGCGATTTGAGGATGATCTGCTCAAGGTCATCGTTCAGGGGGCCGGCCGGAAGACAATGTCTGTCGCCGATTTCGGCCCTGATCCTCGAAGGCGATCCCGCCGGCACCGTTACGATTCGCTGTCGAGCCTCTTCCTTGGCGCCGCTCATGTCGTTGGGCCATTGTCCGGTGAGAAGCTCGTATAGCACGACGCCGAGCGAATAGACATCGGATCTGACGTCGATCTGTTCCTCGCTTCCTGACGCCTGTTCGGGGCTGAGGTACGGCAGGGTGCCAAGGATGTGGCCCTCTTTCACGGCCTCCCGGGCGTCGTCCGCGTCGCCCTCGTCCTTGGCCAGTCCGAAGTCCACCACGCGCGGCACGCCTTCGTTGTCGACGAGGATATTCGACGGCTTGATATCACGGTGAATGACGCCGACCTGATGGGCGTAACCCACGGCGCGCACCACCTGGGCGAACAACTCGACCACGGATCGCAGCGTTAGCTGCTCGATCAGGACGTATTCATCGAGATTCCGGGCGCCGCCCACGCATTCCATCGAGAACCAGTTGTGGCCGGCGACGGTGCCGCTGTCGTAAACCTGGACGATATTGGGGTGCCGGAGCCGCGAAACCAGGCTGATTTCACGTTTGAAACGCGCCTGCTGAGACGGGCTTGCGAGCGGGCCTTCGCGCAGAAACTTGACGGCGACCGCACGGCCGGTCGATTCCTGGATGGCCTCGAAGACCTCGGCCTGGCCGCCGTTTCCGAGCTGCTGCTTCAGTGAGTAGCCGCTGAGTTGGTACTTGAGAAACTCGACTTTTTCGAGCGACGGCAGGGGCGGTATGTCGAAGAACTCCTCGACGCCGGAGTATTCGGCGAGGCGCTCGGCACGTCGAATGGCGACGGCATGTCGAAGCGGCTCAACCAGCGTGGCCCAGTTCTTCGGATACCTGCGCTTGAGCCACTCCTCGGCTGAATCATCGTCGGGACAGATTTCGAGAATCTCGTCGATGACCGAATCGACGAAGAGTGCGTCGCGTTCAGAATCAGTTCGGATCGAGTTGCTCATGACGGCCGCCCGAATTCAAGTCGTGTGGTCGTTGCCCGATTGAGGATTGAGAATCCTCGAAAGTTGCAGCATCCCCCTGTAAAGAAGCC
Organism: uncultured Planctomycetaceae bacterium; assembly: GCA_938008425.1. Classification (GTDB taxonomy): domain Bacteria; phylum Planctomycetota; class Phycisphaerae; order UBA1845; family UTPLA1; genus JADJRI01. The sequence goes on from CALLKH010000222.1 coordinate 15,162, forward strand.
CGCGAACCGCCCCGGTGGTCTTGTTGAGCCGGCGAGAAATTTCCAGCGCGTCGAGCCCTTCGATGTGATGCATGCAGATCACCTGTCGACTCTCTTCCGGGAGCCGATCGATTGCCAGCTTGACGCCGGCTGCAAGTTCATTTTGAGCCGCGAGACTGCTGGGCGTGCGCTGCGGCGAGCCCAGCCGTTCATATATCTGGACAAGCGAGGTCGTCAGGTCCCGTGACATGGCCTCTCGGCCGGCGCCGCGTTTTTGATTGGTGTGAAAGCGGATTGTGCTGACCAATCGACGATCAGCGACGCGATAGAGCCAACGATCCAGCTCATCTTCGGGCAGTTCGAGGACGGACCGAATTGACTGAAACGCCGCCATCCAGACTTCCTGGAGGATGTCTTCGCCGGCGATTCGACTCTTCAAATTGGCGGGGATGCGCGAGTCAACGTAGTGCTGAAGCGGCACAGCGCGCGGCCTGAGCAATCGATGAAGTCGAAGCTTCATCTCGCTCACGCTCACTGTCGTGCATGTGCCACCTGCGTGAAAGGACGAGTTTTCTGCGGTCATGCGTCACCTGCCCGGAGCTAAGCACTTGCTTCCGGGAGGTATTATACCGCGACAACCGTCGTCATATCAATCCGGCTCCCGGGGCCGCGAATGAGCGTCCCCGGGAGTTGGTGTCAAAAAAAGGCACCGCTGCCCTCGATGTCGTTCGGGGAGGGCTGAGGAACGACACCGGCGAATCAGCGGTGCGGGAAAGGGCTCCTGGCCGAGAGCTGTCATGACTGGCAAGACAGGCCCACGGCCTGCCGCGCAATACTTTGGTCTTGCGACGCCCACGCCGCTTCGTGGATCAAAGGAAAGCAGTCACCTCTTGGGCCACCCTTTCATCTCTCTCTCCGTTGCCATCTCTCGGACTTTGTCAGTCTGTTTCCAGACTCCGCGATCCATTTCATTATCAGATCAATAAGCCGCGCGATTGGCGCAACCCACGCGCCAACGCCCACTGCGCGCTCATTGAGCACTCGTGTTAAGCTCCGTCAAAATGGCGGAACCGCATTCGCAAATTCGCACCATCCCAACTCGAAATCAGGGAGCCCGCTCAACGCAGCCCCATAGGTAGACCCATCGCAATTCAGGTCGGAGGCGCGCGCAGATTTCTAGAAATTTTCCTATGCTGAATAGGGACTCGGCGCATCCGCGTTCACGCCCGGGCGATGCACAACGTCCTAATTCCACATTTATGGATCTCGAGGGAGTCAGCGCCCGGCTTGTGGGCTCACAGGGGCAGTGTGATTGGATTTTTCCCGCAGAAGTTTCAAGGCCCCGAGGACGATCGGGTCGCCCGCCGCCAGCTCTCTCAGCTTGACCTTGACCACCTGGTCCGGATCGACGCCGTTCCCTTCCAGCAGGCGGTCATCGGGGAGGAAGTCCTTCCATGACGGAACGACGATCTCGACACCATTCTCCAGCCGGTGCGGCCTTGGATTCCCGCTGCTCCCGCCCGATCGCGATCCCATCAGCGTGACATGCTCACCTTGCTTCATCATCAATAGGAAGGATTCACAACTGGACAGGTTCGCCGGGCCCATCAGCACGACGACGGGATTGGCATATCGCTTCGGCGGGCGGTTCCCTTCAATCACCCGATCGAACATCTCGCCAAATCCGCCCTTGGACTTTGCATCCCGATAGCAGTTCTTCGAGTACACCTTGTCTCCCTCGACGAACCAGGCCGCCACTGACCGGGCCAGGAGTTCGTCGCCGCCGCCGTTGGGCCGCACATCGATGATGAGCCCCTTCGTATCCTTCATTTCCGCAAGTATTCCCTGCAGCTCTTCGATCTGCGGCCGCAAGCCGTTCGACCAGCTTGATATGAGGATGTAGCCGATGCCGTCGTCTGTTCTCGTCGTGAAGGTGTTGTCATTCCTTCGCTGGAGCGGTCCCAGCTCTTTTTCCAAGCCACGAAAGTCGAAATTCGGTCGGTAGTTCCGTTGATGAGTCGCCGTCACTTTACCACCGAAGCTCATCCATAGATGCGGGTCTTCGGCCGGCTCCAGCATCTTCACCACCCGCCGAATCCATGTCTGCGTGTTCTTCGCCGCCACGATCTTCCTGCGGTGGGACTTCGCCTGTGCCGCCCAATCGACACCTTTGCGATCGTAGTAGGAATAGTGAGCCTTCAAGACCGCCAGCAGCGACTTCAGGCTTTTTTCGTTAATCGCCCGCTGCTCCTTCGGGGAGCGTTTGCTTGCGGTCGTGAATCGCCACGGCATGAACGCCAGTTCCTCGCCGTCTGCGGAACGAAAATACCGGCCGGACGCAGGGCAATTGAGCGCCATTTCATAGGAATGGTCCGGCTGTAGCTCGACCTTGAGCACCAGCGTTCTTGCATCAACCCAGATTGGTTTTTCGGTCAACTTCGGAAACGTCGGCCCGCCGCCGCAGACGGATTGCTGGCCGGTGATCATGTCGCGGTCGAAGACGATGCGCATTTCCGTCATGCCGGGATCGACATCGACAGCGCCGTCGGCCGGTGTGAGCGACGCCACTTTCGGCGGGTCGGCCAGGGCAGGCTGGATGACGAAAGCCGACAGGAGAAGACTGTCGAAGGCATTCGCGGCGAGTACGAATACGGCAACCGATCGGGAAGGTGGGAGCATGACAAACCTCCAAGGTGTGAAGCGATTTTCGGTACGCATGATTCTGGCCCGAAGTGCCCGTCGAGTGCAATTCCAATTCCTGTCTGGCTTTGTAATAGCCGGCTTGCCATTTCTGCTCCATTGTTAGTCTGGAGAGGTGGGCAACCCGCGGCGTGATCGGTTCGCCGATGCTCTTGAGAATTCGATGCATCGACACGCCCCCCGTGAGGATGGATTGATCGTCGCGCGGCACGAGACCACCAACAAATGGGCCGGATGCAACATGAGTGCATGTCGTGGCATCAAGTCTGATCGTCGACTGCTCCCGCACTGGAAGTTCGCGAGAAAGGTTGATTTGAGGCCTTTGTGGATCCTGATGCTCTGCCTGCTTCCGGCGGTGGGGCACCTGATCGTGAGATGCGCGATGGGATGGATTCCGGATCGGAGAGCGCATGCGGGCCCATCGCCGTCCGAGTTTCACAACTGGGTTACGGCTTTCCTGTTCTTCGGCGGCTTGTTTGCTTCAATCTATTTTTCGTTTGATCCTCGACAGCGCCTGCTGAGAATCGGGGCGTTGTGTTACGCCTGCGGCATGGCTCGGTCCACCGGGGAGCGCGCCTGCCGCGCGTGCGGTGATTCATTTGAACCCCAGGATCGGCACCGTGTCGCGGTTCTCGAACGGCAGAGACTGACCCCGACCCGGTATGGCGGACTTCCCGAACCGAGATTCAGACTTGAGTGGCATGCACTTAAGAAGGAGTGCTCGCGTGGCTTGTCCAAGGCGATCCTTGGCGTTTTCCTTCCGATTGCCTGGGTTTTGGCATTCGGGTATCTCGAATCGAACCTCGCGCCGTTTGTTCTCACAGAGTGGCTCTACCTGTTCTTGGGTATCTCAGGACTGTTCGCTCTCGTCATCTTCGTGAAGTCACTGGTTTATCTCAACCGGCAGCGACCGGAGGCGGGGTTTACCGGTCGATGCCTCAGTTGTGGCACGATACGATCCGAGGGGATAGACCGATGCTGGAAGTGCGAGAGCGATTTCGCGCCGCAGGATGCGTACATGCGGCCGGTGCTGGAGAATCTCGCCACCCGCGGGCGAATCCAGTCGCCGGCGTTCGAACGCGCCGGAGTCGTTCCCTTGCTCATCGTCACCGCGCCGGTGTATGCCGCGCTTGGAGCCTTGATCCTGTTAATGGTCCATTTTCGTCAGGAGTTTGATTCCGCTGATATCGATTCATGGATGGTGAGACTTGGAGATTTTCTGAATTCGAGAACCCGTGCTCTGATGTTCCTGGCCGGAATCACCGTCGCAGTACTGGTAACAATTCTCCCGGCGATGAGGATCCAGGGCGCCATGAGTCGATTCCTTCACCGGCGGCTGATCAAGCGGTTCGAGGGTCGATGTCTATTCTGCGGCCATGCGCTTCCGGCTGGAGTCACCGTCGAGACAGAAGGTCGGTGCGCAAGCTGTGATGCCGGCCTGGCCCGAGTAGAACGATGGAGGGCAAAGGCCGATGCCTGAACTGCGGCGTCGCATGGGGCGTCGTCGACGGTATTCGTATTGAAAACGCTTGTGCCGCATGCGGGGAAGACCTGTCGAACCAGGACGATGAGCGAACGAGGCTGCGGAACGCGTTCTTCCTGGGCCCCGGGGATCAACCGACTCAATGGTCCTGGTGGTCATAAGTCGGTTCCGCCGACACAAACTGGAAAAGAAAACACGGGCGTCCTGGGCCGGAATTGGTTATGATATGGTTGGAGACGGCAGCGATGAAGAATCTCGACCGAATCACCATCGATCCAAATGTCCTGCAGGGCAAGCCCTGTGTTCGTGGCCTGCGCGTTTCCGTCTCGCTCGTCGTGAACCTGGTAGCAGCCGGGATGACGAAGGACGAAATCCTTCAGAGCTATCCATACTTGGAGGCTGAAGATATCGATCAGTGTCTGACTTACGCGGCGTGTGCGGTCAACGAGGAGGTCATGCCGTTCGATGAGTCCGCCCCTGCGGTTTCTGGCTGATACGGGCATCTCGCCGAT
>CALLKH010000223.1 GCA_938008425.1 uncultured Planctomycetaceae bacterium
CTCGAAAGATCTGGCTGGTGTCAAAGGGCTTTAACGATCGCCTGCTGGAGCGCGGCTTCGCGGCCGACAAGCTGAGCAGGATCGTCCTCGACGCCGACGGCTCGCTCTTCAAGAATGTCGAGCCGAATCACGAGTACTGGCAGCGCCACGGGCTCGGCGACAAGATCAAGGCCGTCTATACCGGCGCCCACGGCGATGCCAACGGTCTGACGCAGCTCATGGACGCCGCCGAAGAGCTTCGCGACCGGCCCGACATCGCCATCATCCTCATCGGCGAGGGCAAGATGCGCCAGCCACTCATCGACATGGCGAAGGAGCGCGGGCTCAGCAACATTCACATGCTCGAATCCGTTCCGAAGCTTCAGTTGCCGGGCATTCTCGCCGCCGCCGACATCGGCCTCATGATTCTCAAGCAGATCACCCGCCCGAGATGGGTGACGCCGAACAAGATCTTCGATTACATGTTCGCGGGGCTGCCGAGCATCGTGAACTTCGCCGGCACGACGGCCGAACTCGTTGAGAGCGAAGGCGTCGGCGTCGCGTCGATCCCCGGCGACGCGGCGGACCTGGCGAGCCGAATCAGGAAGTGGGCGGACGATCCGACGGAGCGGAAGCGCATCGGCGGTCGCGCCCGCGAGATCGCCTTCAGCCAGTTCGACCGCCGCATGATCGCGAAGGAACTGGAGGGCGTGTTCGTGGAATGCGCCGCCCGATAGAGAGTCAGAATGCCCGCGCCCTACTGGACAAACCGGCTCTGCACCCCGCAGGACACCCCCGCGATCATGCGCCTCGTCCGCGCGGTGCACGGCGATGAGCACCAGGAAATCAACGAGCAGTACTGGAGCTGGCGCTACCTGAACGACACCGAGTTTCGCGCCCAGATCGTCATGTCGGAAGTCGAGGGCCAGCCGATCGGCATCCAGCCGCTGGCGATCTTTGACTGGCAGCGGGGGAGCGAGCGGCTCAAGGGGGCGATGTACACCGGCGTTCTCACGCACCCCGATCATCGCCGGCGCGGCGTGTTCAAGTCGCTTGTTGAATCCTCCAACGACTACGCCAAGTCCGTCGGCGCCATGTTCAGCATGACGCTGCCGAATGACGCCTCGCTTCCCGGTTTTCTCAAGACGAACGAGTGGGAATACCCCGGCCTCATTCCGATGCACCTCAAGGTCGCCAGCGGCGCCGACATGCTGCGGCCGAAGATCGGCGGGGCGATGGCGACGCTGGTCGGCTGGATGCCGCAGCTTCGATGCCGCACGCGCGGCGGGGCGATCACCAATCTCGAATGCGAACGGGCGACCGACGTGCCCGACGAACTTGACGACATCGCCGACGCCTTCGCCCGCGACTCTGACACGCTCATGATCCGCCGCACGGCCGCCTACTGGCGGTGGCGCTATCTCTCCAAGCCCGCATCGGACTATCGCACTTTCGTCGGCCGCGTGAACGGCAAGCTCGGCGGGGCGGTGACCACGTCGGCCGGCCTGCGCGCCGGCATTGAAGTGGGCATGATCATGGACCTCGTCGCCCGGGGCGGCGTGCCCGCGATTCGCGCGCTGCTGCGAGCCGGCGAGCGCGATCTGCGCGAGCGCGGGATCGGCCTCATCTCCTGCCAGGCGAGCACGCCGATGATGAAGGAAGCCCTTCGACTCGAGGGATTTCGCGAGGCGGGTCCTGTGGTCACCCGCAAGCGATTTCACTTCGTCTATCGCCCGACCGGCGTCGAAGGCTGGCCCCGGCCGCCGAAGGTGCTGGCCGACTGGCACCTGACCTTCGGCGACTCGGACAATGCCTGAGCGGCAAATCAGAATTTCTCATTGGTGGGACCCACTCTCGAATGATCGGCCTGTCCAGTTTAGCCCAGCTCCGACAGGAGCAGGGTGAAGCGAGCGGCGGGTTCGAATTCAGAGTTGGCAGGATTCTTGCCGTGAATCGGCATTTCGGCCATGCGTTGGCACACGCCCCAGTCAGTAGCGCGGGCGCGGCGTCTCTTGATTGTCCTTCGGAAAGACTTGAATCGCGATGTTTGGTGCGCAACCCAATCCGTGGCGAGAAAGCAGCCACGGTAGTGGCGGAAGAATGTAGCCCACGTCGCAAGACGTGGGTAAGCGAAGATGAGATGCCATAGCCCCGGCAGGGGCGAAAGAGTGAAGTCTGTTTGACACTCTCTTTCGCCCCTACGGGGCTTAATTTTCTCCTGTCCGCCTACCCCCGGCTCGCGCCGGGGGCTACATTCTTTCGCCGCTACCGCGGCTGGGGAATTCCGAGTCTGATTCTGTTATTGGCGATGAGGCTTCGGCGAGGGGTTGCCGAGTGCGCGTGAAGACCGGCGTTGAAGCTATACGTCGCGTTCGCGAGGATCATCGCTCGTCTACGTCAATTCGTAGGGAATGACTGCCCAGCGGGGTTTCGACTGGATCGAGCGTCGCTTCGCTGTCACCCTGTCCCTGGCGGGACTGGACTAAACGGGGCGGCGATTCCGCTCACAATCCTGAGCAACGCTACGCCAGTTTGAGCCGTTGCCGGCCTACCCTGTCAAAAGACTACCCCACTGATGGCTTACCCAGACGCCAACTCACTCCGCTGCCGCCTACCCCGCCGCCAGTTCCGCCCGCTTTTCTTCAATCACTTCGCTGAGAATCTGCTCCAGCGTCGTCGTCGGGCGGTACTGGATCTTCTCATTGATCCGATCGAGGCACGGAACGCGGCGCATCATGTCGTCGAACGGCCGGCCGTAGGCTTCCTCGTAGGAGATGAACTTCTTCTCGCTGCGGCTGCCCGTCATGGCGATGATCTTGTCGGCCAGCGCGTTGATGGTGACTTCCTCGGTTGCCCCGATGTTATAGACGCGCCCGTAGGCGGAGCCGCATTCCATCAGATCGATCACCGCCCGCACCACGTCGCCGACGTAGCCGAAGCACCGCGCCTGGTTGCCGCTGCCGTAGATGAGAAGCGGCTCGTTGCGAATCGCCCGCTCGACGAACCGCGGAATCACCATGCCGTACTGGCCCGACTGCCGCGGCCCGACGGTGTTGAAGAACCGGGCCACCACGACGGGCAGCCCGAACTGCTGGTGATAGGCGAAACCGAGAAACTCGTCGATCGCCTTGGAACAGGCATACGACCAGCGCGAAAACCGCGTCGCCCCGAGCACCGTGTCATCATCCTCGCGGAAGGGCACGCGCTCGCTCTTGCCATACACCTCGCTGGTCGACGCCAGCAGGATCGGCCGGCGAAACTTGTTGGCGACGTTGAGCATCACCTCGGTGCCGTGGATGTTCGTCTCAATGGTGTGCACCGGCTCATCGACGATGAGCTGCACGCCGACGGCCGCCGCGAGATGAAACACGACGTCGCACTGCTCGACGAGCACGTGCACAATCTCGGTGTTCCGCACGTCGTCCTGCACGAATCGAAACTTCGGGTGGCCCGACACGTTCGCGAGATTCGAGAGCCGCCCGGTGCTCAGGTCGTCGAAGGCCGTCACCTCGTGGCCGAGCGACAGCAGCCGCTCCGCCAGATGCGAACCGATGAACCCCGCGCCACCCGTGATCAGTGCTCTCATGTCGTTTCCATGCTTCGTGGCCGCCGGGTGCCCCATTCCGTGCCGAAGGCCGGGGTGGGGGACTGACTAAACCCGCCCGACGAGAACGATGCCCTTCTCATTCGCAATCTGTATCATCTTCTCGCGCTCGAGCATCAGCGTCCTGCCCGCCTCGACAATCAATGCCGAGCCGCCGTGCTTGGCGATCTTCTCCACCGTGTTCGGCCCGATCGTCGGCACGTCGAACCGCATGTCCTGGTTCGGCTTGGCCGTCTTGACCAGCACCCAGCCGCGCTTCGGGCACAGCGCCCCGGCGCGTTCGATCATCCGGTCGGTGCCCTCGATCGCCTCGACGGCGATGATGTCGCCGTGAAACGCCGCGACCGCCTGGCCGACATCGAGCCGGCCCATCTCGCGGGCGATGCGCCAGCCGAGATCGGCGTCCGCCGCCTGCGCCGCGGTGAGCCCGCGCCGGGTGAGCACGCCCTCGGGGGCCATGGCATCCGCGCAGTACCGGGTCGAATCGATCAACTCCACGCCCCTTCGCGACATCGCGTCGGCCACCGCGCCGAGCAGGGTGTCGTTCCGCCGGTCGCGCGCCGATTGAAACCAGACGCGGATGCTAGCCCAGTCCGGCAGATAAACCAACGCCTGCTTCCACAGCGGCAGCTCGAGGATCTGCGCCTTTCGCACCCGGCCGGCCATGACCGCCACGCTCGCCCCCTCGCGGCGGAAGATGCGAATCCACCGCCCCAGCCTTGCGATCCCCGCCTGGTAGTACGCGTCCGCCAGCTCGCGGATCGCCGGATCATGCT
>CALLKH010000224.1 GCA_938008425.1 uncultured Planctomycetaceae bacterium
CAGCGATATGAGGACCGGCAGGATTTCGTCCGAGCCGACGTCACTGATTGTTAGCTCCGCAAGCGAACCGGACGGGCCTTTCAAGGCGACCGTGGACAGGAGCGAGTAGCTTCCGAACGCCTGTCCGAGGACATCCGCCGAGAACTCGTAGGTTCCCGCCTGGTCGATATCGAAGGCGAACATGAAGTTGGATTCCGCGATGCCGCTGCCCGCGGCCATCGCCACCTCGATGAAGGTCGCACTGGCCTCGCCGGTGGCCCTGACGGAGAGGGCGTCCATGCTTGAGGTCTGTGTCGCCTCGGCGGCACAACTTTCGACGCCGACCAGCGCCAGCGCCTGAACGGAACCGGCGTAGGGCAGGAAATCCGAGGTGTCGTTGTAGTCATTGTCGAAGTCGGTCGACTCGGAGTCCGTGACTTCCGTGTCGACGGTCACGTAGCTGAACCGCGTCATCGGAACGATCGAGGCGGGCGCCTGCGATGTGCCGACAAGACTGCCGATGGTGGTCAAAATGATCACGCACGAAGAAGTGAGTGAGTATCGCACGTTGTCGTCCTCCTTGAACAATACGGCGCCATCGCGCGGGACGAAGCCCGTCCGCGTGTATCGGCCGATCTACCAATTTCGGGAGGGAAACGACAGTCGTGCAATTCCCTCCCCCTCCAAGAAGAGGGTTTACCGAAGTTGGTCGCGAGATTCAAGAAAAAAGTGACCGTTCGAAGCGAAGAACGGGTGAAATTATTTGTTGTTTGTTCAGGGCAAGACCCTGCATCCGATGATCACCGGGTCTTGCGCTTCAGAACTGAAACACATTCTAGACGATGGCCGACATGTTCGAATTCAAACGCCGCGGAGCAACGGCGGGGTCGTCGGGCTGTTCTTCGGGTCTGATCACTTGAGAGTCGCCGCGACTCAGCATGAATTCAACGCCACCGGCCCACGTCGAACACTGCGATGGGCTCGAACATCGATTACATGTCCACATCCAGCCGCAACATTTCCGAGGCGTGGACGTTTGGCCCTCATGCTGCAGCCCGAGTTACGGGCGATCTTAGCATTATCGGTTTCGCAAGGGCCAGCGAAATCGACTATCTGCGGCCCGGGCGATGAATGTAATCAGTACGGCCCGCCGCTTGAATTCGATCGCGCCGTTTCGAGATAATGTGACTTTTGGAAGGGGAATGAATGCGTCTCTCTGGGTTTGCACTGGTTATCACGTGGTCGCTGCTATCCACCGGCCGGTCGGCTGCCGCGTCGGTCGTCGCCATCCCCGCGTCCGCCGACAATACGCTGTTCGTGAGTCCGAGCGGCCATTTGAGCAACGGCGTCGGGGATTACCTGTTCGCCGGTACGAGCTTCGCGGAGGAGACCCGACGGGCGCTGATCAAGTTCGACATCGCGGCTGCCGTCCCGGCCGGCGCCACGATCACCGGGGCGAGCCTTCAGCTGCACATGTCGAGAACGCCGGCGGGGTCGGAGCCGGTGGCGCTGCACCGTGTGCTGGCCGACTGGGGCGAGGGGGCTTCGGACGCACCGGGCGAGGAGGGCGCCGGCGGCAACGCGATGCCGGGCGACGCGACATGGCTTCACACGTTCTACAGTGATCAATTCTGGAGCCAGCCGGGCGGCGACTTCGATCCGGTTGCCAGCGCGAGTGTCGATGTGATCGGCATCGGTTATTACACCTGGGCCTCGACGCCGCTGCTGGTGGTTGATCTTCAGCACTGGCTCGACAACCCGGGGTCCAACTACGGCTGGATGCTGCTCGGGAATGAGGGGGGCTACCCGACCGCGAAGCGGTTCGACAGCCGTGAAAACCCTGATTTGAACGTTCGTCCGGTCCTGACCATCAGCTACGTCCCGGAACCGACCACGCTTTCAGTTCTGGGCCTACTGCTGCCCGGAATTTTTCTAAAAAAACGATGCAGGTCTCGGCAATAGACCTTCAAGGACCTGCGTTAACCGTGATAGCCGACATCCCCGCCGGCTGACTCTCGGCCATTGTCTTAATTCCGCACGGCTGAACGTGTATCAGGAGGAATCACCGCGATGACTTTCTCTCGATTCGTGGGGTCGCGTCTTGCCCGACTCGGACAACTCGACGCCCTGGGTGTTCCGCTCAATCGGCGACTGCTCATCGGCGGAGCCCTCTTAAGCGGATTTTACGCCAAGACCGCGAAGGCGGGGCCGCCGTCGTCATCGGTTCATTGGTTCGTGCGGCGCCTGACGCTCGGCGAGACCGAAGCGGAACTCGCGACAGCCAATTCGCTGGGGTACGAGGGCTACCTCGAGCACCAGTTGAATTACACCGCCATCGATGACAGCGCGATCGACGCCCGAATCGCATCGTATTCGACGCTGAACATGGAGCCGAACGTGCTTCGCACGTTTCAACCGCAGAACCTCATCCCGAATGAACTCATCGAAGCGACCATTCTGCGGTCCGTCTTCAGCCAGCGCCAGCTCTACCAGCGAATGGTGGAATTCTGGACCGATCACTTCAATATCGATCTGAATACCGGCTTCACGCGATTCTTGAAGACGGTCGATGATCGCGAAGTCATCCGGCCCTTCGCACTTGACACGTTTCCCAACCTGCTGATGGCCAGTGCCAAGAGTCCGGCCATGCTGGTGTATCTCGACAATATTTCGAGCGTCGCGGGAAACCCGAATGAGAATTACGCCCGCGAGCTGATGGAATTGCACACGCTCGGCGTCAACGGCGGCTACACGCAGAATGACGTTGTCGAAGTCGCCCGGTGCCTGACGGGCTGGACGCTCTATCCGTCGAATGCCGGCGCGAACGCCCTGAAGTACCGTTTCGATCCTGCCGTTCACGACACCGGATCGAAGACGGTGCTTGGACAAGTGATCCCGGCCGGCGGCGGAGAGTCCGACGGCCTGACGGTGCTGAACCTGCTCGCCTATCACCCGAACACGGCGGCCTTCATCTCGTGGAAGATCTGCAAGTGGTTCCATTCCGAGACTCCGCCGCAGTCGCTCGTCGATGCCGTGACTGCGACATACACCTCCACGGGCGGCGATATCAAGTCCATGCTGCGAACCCTCTTCCTGACGGCCGATCCGATGTCGTCCCCGCAGAAATACAAGCGGCCGTACCATCATTATGTCAGCGCAATGCGGGCGACCAACGCCACGATCAGTTCCACGTCAGGCCTGCGAACGCAGTTGACTGCGGCCGGACATCTGCCGTTCAACTGGGGACCGCCCGACGGCTACCCCGACACGCTGGATCAGTGGGTCGGCCTGATCCTGCCGCGCTGGAATTTCGGGGCATCCATGGCGACGGGCGCTGTCAGTGGTGTGACGGTGGACATCACGGCGTTTCTTGCCGGCGCGTCGACGGCGACCGCAATCGTGAATCGGATCGACGCGGCATTGTTCAACAACACCATGCCGGCGGCCCAGAAAAACCGGGTATCGGCGTTTCTGTCGGCGGGATCGCTGACGACGTCGCGCATGCGGGACGCGGTCGGGCTTGCGATCGGCACGCCGGCGTTTCAGTGGTATTAAGCGGCGTGTACTGAAGCAATGAGCCCGGCATCGCGTTTCGGATCCGTTTCCAACTGAGTGCATGCTTCTCCTCATGAGAAGGGACAAATCATGGGTCATCACGAAGTCACCGGCTGCAAAGAATACCAGGAGCTGTCGCGCCGACAGTTTCTTGCGATCACGGGTGCAGGGGCGGCGGCGATCAGCGCCCCGGCC
>CALLKH010000225.1 GCA_938008425.1 uncultured Planctomycetaceae bacterium
GTCTTGAGTGCCAGCCGGGAGGCAGCGAGATTGGCGACGGCGCCGTTCTTGAAGACGACGCGGGCATTGGCGACATCTTCCTGCTTGGATAGCACGTTGACGCCGACGGCGTCGATGCGGGCGGGCTCGGACTTGATCAGATGCAGCACGATGTCGATGTCGTGGATCATCATGTCCGACACGACGCCGATATCGGCCGATCGGAAGCGAAACGGGCTGATGCGGGTGGTCTCGACATACTTGGGCCGGACTTCGAGTCGTGACAGAGCCCGCACGACGGGATTGAACCGCTCGGTGTGGCCGACGGTGAGCAGCGTGCCCGTCTTGCGCGAGCATTCGAGCATGGCGAGGGCGTCTTCGACCGACGGGGCGATGGGCTTCTCGCAGAGGACGGCGATGCCGCGATTCAGCAGGGCTTCCGTGATTTTCCTGTGATAAATGGTCGGCACGGCGACGCTGGCTGCGCGGATGCCGTCGGGCAGTTCGTCGATGGAGTGGAGCGCCTTGGTCTTGTGATCCTTCGCGCACTTGGCGGCGCGCTCGCGATCCCCATCCACAACGGCCACCAGTTCTGCGTGGGGGAGTTCGGAGTAAAGCCGGGCGTGGTGACGGCCCATGTGTCCAACGCCGATGACGGCGACGGGGAGTTTGTCATTGCTCACGCCGGATCGCTCCTGATGGCTCCAAGGTCGGCCGGCGTGATGGCCGATCCGGCGCCGGGCGCGGCGATCGACTTGTAGTCGGCGGCCTGACGGCTTTTCTTCGCATCGGACTGGTAGAACCTGGGCTTGGCGGCGCCGTCGCGACGGAGCGATTCAAGGTAGCGGCCATGGACGCCTTCGTGGATGGATCGCTTGAGGAATTCAAGCATGTAGACACAGTGCTCGTCGGTGAAGTTTCGGGCCTCGGCCTCTCGCAGTCGTTTGGCGAGCGTCGCCACGCCGTCGGTGACCGGCTTCTTCCAGGGCAGCAGGGCGTAGAGGCCGCGCGGCTGGAAGTCGTTCAGAATCTGGCTCTTGCGCGGGAAAAGGATCTTGCCGAGTTCGCGAAGCTGCTGCACCGAGCCTTCGGCGAATCCCCATCGGGCGAGGCCCTTGACGTTGATGCCCTGCACCGTGCCGTCGTGGCTGTAGATGACATAGGGCGGCGTGTCGGCCGTGCATCGGGCGAAGCCGGTGATGTAGCAGTTTCGACCGAGGGTGACGAACTGTTGAACGCCGACGAGCCCGCTGATGTGAACCGAGTTTTCGATGTGCACATGGCCGGCGATCTGGACCAGGTTCGACAGGATGCAATGGTCGCCGACGATGACATCGTGACCGAGGTGCGAGCCGACCTGGAATTGGTTGTGGTTGCCGATCTGGGTGAGGCCGCCGCCGGTCTCGGTGCCGGTGTGGACGGTCATGGATTCGCGGAAGACGTTGTTGTCGCCGATGATCAGCTCGGTGTCGGTGCCCTGGTACTTCAGGTCCTGGGGTGCAGCGCCGATGACGGCCTGGGGGTAGAAGACATTGCCGGAACCGATGCGGGTATTGCCGAGAATGGTGACATTGGCGATGAGACGACAACCCGGGCCGATGCGGACTTTCGGGCCGATATAGGAGCCGGGACCGACTTCCACGTCCGAGGCGATCTCGGCTTTGGGGTCGACCGTTGCTGTAGGTGCGATCTTGGTCATTCGTCTAGAGGCCCGACGCCGCACTTCAACGATGAGTACCGCTGCTTAGTATCTTGCCGCGAATCGGCGCAACCGTCCATGGCGGCCGAACTTCACGGAATGCGGGGGTCGTCAGAGGCCGCGCCTCGGTCCTGGTCTCCACTCGCTGAATTCGAAACAACATGTTACCTGACCCGGCCGGACTGGCAAAGGTTGGCCTGATCAGGCGTGATCTGAATCCGAATCCACCAGCATAAACTTGATCTCGGCCTGGGCGACCAGCGATTCCTCGACGCTGGCGGTTGCCCGGACGTGACCGGTTCGGGCTTTCACTCTAAGGGTTTCCACCTCCAAAACCAAGCGGTCTCCCGGGACGACCTGTCGGCGGAATTTCACATGGTCCATGGAGAGCAGAACCGCGATTTTTCCGGCGTGCTCCAGCTTTTGCGACAGCAAAATGCCCGCCAGCTGGGCCATGGCCTCAATGATGAGAACGCCGGGCATGATCGGCTGGGCCGGGAAGTGGCCCTGGAAGAAGGGTTCGTTGATCGAGACATTCTTGATTCCCACCGCCCGTTTATCCCCGTGAATCTCCACCACCCGGTCGATGAGCAGGAAGGGGAAGCGATGGGGAAGTATGCGGTGGAGCTGATTGGCATCGATGGCGACGCGCGAGCCGATGCGTTCGTTTCGCGACTTTCGCTCGACCGCTTCCAGCAGCTTGCGAACCAGTTCGTGATTGAGAGAGTGGCCGCTGCGGGTCGCGATGATCTTGCCGTGTATGGGCCGGCCGGCGAGGTAGATGTCGCCGATGAGATCGAGAATCTTGTGCCGCACACACTCGTCAGGAAATCGAAACGCGTTGCCGATGACGCCCTGCGGACCGATGACGACGATGTCGGCGTAGGTCAGATGTGATCCGAGCCCGGCGGCCTGGAATTGTTTGGCCTCTTCTTCAAGGAGAAATGTGCGGGCGGGGGCGATGTCATCGGTGAATGTCTTGTCGGTGACACGGACGGCCAGAAACTGTCTGGAGATGGCGGAGTCCGGCCCGTAGTCCAGATCGTAGAGTATGTCGAGCGCCTCGACATCCGTCGGCACGGCGATGAGCTCGGCGTCGCCTTCAGCCACGCGAATGGTTTCGGTGATCTTGAGCGGGCGGCGCGGCGCATCGAGCTGGCGAATGCCCGCGGACTTGATCATCTCCACGAAGCAGAGGCTGCTGCCGTCGCCGCCGGGAAGCTCGCCGCCGGTCAGCTCGACTTCGACATTATCAATCGCGAGGCCGTGAAGTGCGGCGAGGCAATGCTCGACGGTTTCGATGGACTGGGTGCCGTTACGAAGGGCGGTGCGTCGGGCGCGCTTGGTGACGTTTCCGACGTGGGCCTTGATGCGCGAAGGACCGGGTCCGTCGAGTCGAACGAACGTGATGCCGGTGTCGGCCTGCGCGGGTTTGAAGCGGAGGAAGACCTCTTCACCGGTGAAAAGTCCCCGTCCGCGCAGTTCGGCCTGTCCTTCAATGGTCTGCTGCGCCTTCAAGTTCTTTCACTCGTTTTTCCAGGGCCGCAACCTTCTTGAGCAACTGCGGCAGTTCCTTGAGAGCGACCGTTTCCCGGAAGAAAGCCACCTGGGTGGTAGCGGGCGATCCAATCACCGTTGTGCCGGCTGAAACGTCGGCCATGGCGCCCGCCTGGGCGGCGATCTGTGCCCGGTCACCGATCCTGGTCCCCTCGCGCACCCCTGCCTGTCCGCCGACGATGACGCCGGCGCCCAGCTCCGCGCTGCCTGCAAAGCCGCTTTGGGCCACAAGAATGCAGCACGGACCCGTTTGGACATTATGAGCGATCATCACGAGGTTATCAATCTTGGTGCCCCTGCCGATCCGGGTCGGGCCGAACTTACCGCGGTCGATGCACGAATTCGGTCCTATCTCTACATCGTCCTCAATCACCACCGTCCCGAGATGCATGAGCTTTCGGTGGCGGCCATCGCGAAAGATGTAGCCGAATCCGTCGCCGCCGATAACAGCGCCCGCGTGAATCGTGACGCGATCCCCGATTTCGCAGCGGTCGTAAATCACCACGCGGTCGAAAATCTCGGACTCACGACCGACCCGTGTACCCGCTCCGAGACTCACGCCTTCATGAATGACCGAGCCGTCGCCGATGACGCAGTCGCCGCCGATGACGGCGTAGGCCCCGATCGCCACGCCCTCGCCGAGTTTAGCGGACGGATGAACGATGGCCGTCGGGTGGACGCCGCGGGCGGGGGGAACATTTGGAATATGGAAAAACTCAAGCAGGGTCGCGACCGCCGAATCGGCGTCGGCGACCACGAGTCCGTCGGGGCGAGTTCCCACCAGCTCCTCGGGTCCGAGAATGGCGGCGGCAGCAGTTCTACCGAGTTGTGCGGCGTGTTTGCTGGACGACACCCAGCTGACCGCGTCATCTCCGGCGCCGTCAAGTGAGGCCACGCGCGTGACAATGCGCGATGCAAAGGCGGCGTCACCCACGATTCGCGCTCCGCACAATTCGGCGATCTGTCGGACGGTGATTTGCTTTCGTGTTTCTGACGACATGCCGGCTCTCAGGTCAGGGGTTCGGATTCGAAGTCGCCGATGACGGTGTATTCAGTTGCTTCTTGCCGCCGCCCGCGCGATAAGCGTCGTTCAGTCGTTTCAGCACGTCCGCCGTGATGTCGACGCTCTCGTCCTTGTAGACGACGGTTCGATCCTGGATCATTCGCTTGATGGTCGCGAGCGTCTGATCCGAATCGTCGGGGCTGAATGCCTTGTATTGCAGAACGACGGAGAATCCGCGCTCCTTCGAGATGGCCGCGACGATTTCGTTAGACTTTTCGTAGATCATGCGGGTCCAGTCGAATTTTTGGGATTCGAGATCCTGTTCGGCGACCTTGAGCCAGACGTTCGCCTCGGTTCCGAGTCGAATCAGGTCCTTGCGGCGGGACTGGTAGTCCGGCGACCCCGGCCTGAACGCGCCGAGTTCGATCGTCTTGTTCTCGATGACCTCCTGGCGCTGCTTCGCCTCGGTCTGCACCTCCACTTCCTGCTTTCGAATCAGGTCGTTCAGGTCCTTGATCTGCTCGCTTTCGTTGAAGATGCGAACGAAGTCCACGATGCCGACGCAGCAGGGCGACTGGGTCGTGGTTGCCGCCGGCTCGACGACGGCGGGGTCCGTCTGACCAAGAGTCTGGGCGACCCACGTTGCTCCGCCGATCAGGATCGCCAAAGCGGCGATGGTGAAATGTCTGCGCGTCATCAAGGTAAACTCCTTCGAATTCGAATTCATCCGGTTATGCTGACTTCAGGGGTATTGTCCGGCGTGACACCGCAAATTCAAGGCGAACGTTTCGAAAGGGATTTCAGCTCGTATTCTTGAGGGGGCCCCGGAACGGCCGTCATCGCGTCGCGCCGGACCGCTTGAGCCGCAACAGCGCCGGCAGCGTCAGTACCGCACAGAGCACCTCGGCCAGCCCGGCGAGCAGGAAGGTCAACCGGTACGCAAAGAGTTCCGACGACCACAGGGCGGCCAGTGAGTAAATCGCGCCGGCCGCCAACGGACCGATCACGAACCCAAGCGAGCCCGCGATGTTGAAGCCGGTGAAGGCCGCGCCGCGCCGCTCAACTGGGGCGAAATCCGCACACAGCGTCAGGTTCGGCGCGAACATGATCGCGCTGATTACGCCCGAGGCGATCATGGCGTACTTCATCAGTGGGATCGGCAGGACGCCGTAGCACGCGAAGACGAGTCCGAACCCGGCGGAGCCGATCGAGATCGGCCACACCCGGCCGATGCGGTCGATGATCCACCCGGCCGGGAAGACGAGCAGGGCGAAGGGCAGCAGGAACCAGACCAGCATGATACTGCGGTCCGATGGCGAGAGGCCGTGCACATCGGCGAGGAAGAGGCCGAACGTTGTGATGACGACGCCGACGCAGAACCGATCGATGAAGGCGTAGATGAATGCGATGACCAGGGCGGGAGACTCACGGACGAGCGCGAGTACGCCGGACCGGGCGCGCTTGTCCCGGGCCATGAACAGCGGTTCGCTGACCACGAACGCGGCGACGAGGGCAATGGCCGCGGCGATCATGCCAGCGACGTGAAAGGTCCAATTGGGAATATGCTGCCACACCACGCCGCCGAGACGCGTTCCACAGGCGGTGCCGAGCATCATCAGCGCGCCGACGATGCCCATCGTGCGGCCGCGACGCGAGGGATCGGACCAGGCGGACGCAACGGCCATGAGCGTGCTGAGGGCAAGGATGTGCGCGGCGCCCTCCAGGAAACGGAGGATCAGGAGCGTTGCCAGGTTTGAGACGACGCCCATGGACGACAACAGAACCGCGTCGGCGGCGAGGGCGAGCGCCGCGACGCGCCGGCGATTAAATGTTCCGTCGGCAACCCGGGCGATGATCGGCGCCGCCAGGACCGCGCCGATCATGTTGATCGACATGAAACTGTGTGTCCAAAACGCGGAGGCATTGAATCGAATCGCGACGAGTTCCTTCAGCGCCGGAACAAGCATGGTGACCGGCAGCATGGAGGCGAATGTCAGCGATGCGAGCGTGAGCACGCGGCGAAGTGAGTACTGTTCGCCGGCGTCTGGCGTTGCGTAGGAAAGCAGGGAGGGCGACGGTAGTGATTGGGCGGCGTGGGGGGTCATGTTTCGGGGGTAGGATAGCATGAACACGGCGGACCGGGTAATGGCCCCGCCGAGGGTCTGGTGGCGGATTCAGAGTTTCCGGTTTCCGACTAAAACGGGATCCCGAACGGCGGATCACGGCGTCAGAGTGTGGAAGTATAGTGCGGACCAGGCCATCGCGGCCAGCGTCCACGGGGTGGCGCGTTTTGTCATGACATGCGGGGCGATGACCATCAGCCAGATCGGGATGAAATCGAGCGAGTAGCGATAAAACCCTGCCTGGTAGGAGGCGGTGGTGTGATAGCCCCAGAGGCCGAGGATCACCACGAAGCTTGAGAGCATTAGCACGCGGGAGGCCGGGTCGCGCCACCAGCGGCCTGCGGTGAGAAAGACCGCGAGTAGAATCGGCGAGGAGACCCAGATGCTGCAGCCCTCGCGATCGGTATTGTCAAAGTAAATTGAATGATTGCGCATGTCGATGTCCGGCACCGTCGCGTTCATGGCGACGAGGTGGCGCGGATACCAGCGGAAGCCCCAAAGCTGGGTTCGGCCGTCAACGGAAATCTGATTCTCGCGATCGCCATACAATTGCGGATATCCCGAATCCAGGGGGTTGCCCAGCTTGATGAAGCTCATGGTCATCGGAAGCGCGGCGACCATCGCGACGCCGAAGATCGCGAGCGAAAGACGCGAACGCGCGGCCGGATTCTGCACTTTCGCGCCAAGGCCGGCTTCGCCGGTCGATTGTGAATGCACCGTGGTGGATTGACCGGCGCTGCGACCGGGCGACGATTGTGGTCGCCACGCCAGCCAGAGAATCGGGATGGCGTAGAAGCAGGTCATTTGCCGCGACCAGACGGCCAGCGCAAGGCCGATCGCGGCGGGCCAGATGCGCCGCCGGCCCAGCAGATCGGCGGCCAGTATGAGCAGACCGGTCACGGCGATGGCGTGATTGATGTCGTAGAGATCGCCGTTCTTGCAGACCGTCAGCACCGGCCTCAGGCTCGTGCCGGCGATGAGCATGAATGCCAGCACCGCGGCCCAGCCTGAATGGCCGATCCTTGCTCGAAACGCCCCGAAAGCCGCAATGGGAATCGGCATCGCGACGAGCAGGGCGTAGATTGGTCCCCAGAATGTGTCCGGCCCCGCCCCGACCGCCTCGGAGAGCATCGTGCCTATGAATGAAATGAGGACGAATGCATAACCGACGACGTTGTACTTCCGGTCGCCGACGGCAACGGCTTCAACAATGGGACCATCGTAGCGAAGGGCCATGGTTCCACTTCGCCATTGA
>CALLKH010000226.1 GCA_938008425.1 uncultured Planctomycetaceae bacterium
GTGAGGATTCGCCTTGTACTTGTCGAGCAGCAGCTTGCTCACGGTGATCTCGGCCACGTCTTCATCCTCGACATCCACCAGTCGAAGGTCACCCGCGAGATCGGGCTCGACCTCCTGCGGGCTGAGAATATGAACCGCGTAGATGTCCATCTCGCGGCCGAGCAGATAGCGGAACCCCGCCTCGACGCCCGCCTTGTCCATGAAGTCCGAAAGCACGAGCACGACGCCCTTCTGACGCTGCCGCATGGCGAATTCCTTAGCCGCGCGCGAGAAGTGGCTTTTGCCCTCGAGCGGGAGATTCTCCAGGAAGCGAATGACCTGCGGCATCATCCGGCGCCCGCGCAGGCCGGACTGCATCGAGACGATGCCGTCGGCATAGGCGCACAGATTCACGCGATCCAGGTTGCACAGGCCGATGTAGCCCATCGCGGCCGCGACGCGCTTGGCGTAGAGACCCTTGGACGGTTCGCCCTCGTCCATGGACTTTGAGACGTCAATGATGATGGAGACGTTGAGATCTTCCTCTTCCAGAAAGAGCTTGAGGAAAAGACGATCGAGCCGGGCGTAGATGTTCCAGTCGATGTGGCGAAGATCGTCGCCCATGACGTAGTTTCGATAATCCGCAAATTCGGAACTCTCGCCGCGTCGCTTGCTCTTGCGTTCGCCCTTTTGTCGACTGGCATGAATCTTGCGCGAAATAATTTCGAGCTGTTCAAGCCGGGCCATGAAGTCCGGATCGAACAGGGAATTTCCCTTGGTTCGGCCCGTGGGCGACGTTGACGGCGAGACGTCCGGCATATTGGCCCTGTTACGACCGCGTGAGCGGCGGGGTTCTGGCGGGCGATCTGGGAGCGTGAAATCCGGCCCGCTACGGTTGAACGCTCCGACTCGTCGATTATAACGAAAGGACGGCTCCGCGACATCAGCCGGGCAAACTTGCCTCGCGGAAACCGGCGAAGCTATACTTTGGGGTAGATTAACCCGCTTCCCGAGGAGTGGCGACCATGGCGAAGGAAAACAAAGGACGGTCGGATTCAATGGAGACCCGCAAACCCGCTGCCGTTGCAGCGCCTGAAAAAACGCGCCCGCGACACCTGCCGCAGTACAAGGTCATCCTTCACAACGATGACACCAACGACATCGAGAAGGTCATCGAGACGATCGTCATGCTGACGCCGCTCAACAAGGAGGACGCCGAGCGATGCACCGCCGAGGCTGACAAGACCGGCTGCGCGCTGGTGCTCGTGATCCATCGCGAACGAGCGGAGCTTTACCAGGAGCAGTTCCAGAGCCGGAACCTGACGGTCACGATCGAACCGGCCGAGTAAGCCGGCGATGGTGTTTCAATGAACATTCGAAAGCCGGCGGCAAATGGCCGTCGGCTTCTTTCTTTTCACGAGGCAGCGTGACCGAGCCCACTTCCGAATCGAGCCCCCGCCGATCCTGGCGGGAACTGATTTCCTGTGCATGGAAGAAAGAGTGTCCGCGTTGCCGCATCGGCCGGCTCTTTCGAACTTGGTACACGCTGAACGAGCGATGTCCGTCGTGCTCGTATTCCCTTGAACATGCCGAGGGGAACACCTGGTTCTTCATGTACGTGAGCAGCGGCGCTGTCGTGGGATTGGCGTTTCTCTACATGCTCTTCTTTCCCCCGGCCAACACCGTGGTTGGCTGGCTGACGATCATGCCGGCCGCCGGCGCCATCATGTTCGCCACATTGCCGCATCGCAAAGCGCTGGCGATCATGTTCGAGTACTACCTCGATCCGGATTCGTGAGGCGCGACACCTCGGTGTCGCAGGCCGCGAATCTCCGCGAGATGGCGTCATCCACGCCGCGCCTCAACGTTCGGCCGCCCTCCGTCAGGGGACCGGCGACCGCGGCGAAAAGCACTGCAAATATAGCACTTCTTGCACACGCACAATCGCGCAACGAGCTCGTGCTTCACAATCTCAATACTCGGGATCATCTCTGAATCTTGAGCCGTGTTCGTATTCACCCTGCTCCTGACGGAGCTGGGCTAAACGGTGACACCCGAACCGGGTTTATTGCGAGAGACCAGAATTGCTGATCGTCGCCCGGGCGCCTGTCTGGCTGGATTGCTCGCCGATGTAGCGAAGATTGAGTCCGCCTGCGGCGTCGAGCGTGACCTCCCAGACCTGCCCCTTCTTCACGCGAACCGACGGCGCTTCGCACTGTGCAACGCGAATGCCATACTCCTTCGCCAGCTCAGGCGTCGACACCACTTCCCAGAACCGGCTCCACGCGAAGCGGTCGGCCGCCTGCGTCGTCGGCTCGTCACCGACCAGGATCGGCGCCGTCTGATCGAGCGGATGGCCGGCGCTCGGCGCCTGATCGTTGCCGAACGCCCGGCGGAAGAGCGCAAGATTGGTGGATCGACCCGGCGCATCACGGCCGATGAGGTCGTAATCAAACTTGACGACCATGGCCTCAAAATAAACCTGCTCACCGCGAAGCTGGAGCACCTCGACCGGGCCGAGAATGCCGGTGGGAGAAATCTGCTGCCAGTGAAGCACCGAGACCGGCCCGCCCTGGGCATCGCGATCCTGATCAATCACGTTCACCTGGGCGACGCGCCGCGAAGCGGAGAGGCGCTGGGCGTACAGCAGCATCTCGGCCTTCTCGCGCTCGAGTTGATCGATGCGGGCGTTGAGTTCGCGAATCTTGAAAACGGAGAACTGGTCCGTCGCCACGATGGAGACGAACATCAGCACGAGTGTGCCGAAGGCGATCTTGAACCAGCGAATACGGGGAAGTAGCAACGCTCGTCTCCAGTCGGCGGGAGGCCTCCCCCGCTTCTACACTTCTATCGGGCGAAGGTCCCGCCGGTTCGCGTTTGAAGGCGGCTCGGCGGCCGATACAGGAAGCGGGCGCCCGTGGTGAATTGTAGGAGGTCCGAAAACCCCCGGCGACGTCAATTATCCGGCCCGCAATCGGCCTCGGACCACCGATCGATCCGCTCAGGTCGCGATCGTGCCGCCCGGAACCCAAAAAGTGTCATCGCTGAGGCATCCGGAATGGATGAACGGCCGGCCGGGCTTACTTTCGCCGGAATCGCATGATGTAGTTCTCATCGAGGTATCCCGTCTCGACGCCGAGGGGAACCGATTCAAACCCGCACGACTCGATCTCCTCGCGAAACACCTCTTCACCGGCGCGGACGTGATCCAGAATCCACTCACGGCTTTTGCCCTCGATGCGGATGAAATCGACGACGAACAACTCGCCGCCCGGCTTCATCGCGTTTCTCAGCGAACGCATCGTGCTGAGCGGGTACTCAAAATGATGATAGGTGTCGCAGATGAAGGCCCTGTCGATCATCCCCGGCGCCAGCCCGACCGAGTCGGCCGAACATCGGACCGTCACGATGTTGTCGAGGTTGCGCTCCTTCGCCTTCGCCGCGATGTGTTCGACGAATTCATCCGAGATATCCACCGCGTACACCCGGCCGCCGGGCTTGACGCACTCCGCGAAGAGCAGCGAGAAAAAGCCGGTGCCGGCGCCGATGTCGGCCACCTTCATCCCCGGCTGGAGATTCATGGCCGCGGCGATCCGCTCACGCTCACGATAGACTTCGCGGCTTTCACCCTCGAAACGCTCCACCCACTTCGAGACATCGAC
Organism: uncultured Planctomycetaceae bacterium; assembly: GCA_938008425.1. Classification (GTDB taxonomy): domain Bacteria; phylum Planctomycetota; class Phycisphaerae; order UBA1845; family UTPLA1; genus JADJRI01. The sequence goes on from CALLKH010000226.1 coordinate 3,642, forward strand.
GTCGCCCTCGAATTCCTTGTTGATGCCGGGTTTGACGCTGGCCTCGTGCGGCGTGCAGGCGGACGAAAGCAAAGCTAAGAGACAAACTGCGGAAAGAATGCGGAATTGACGTCTCATCGTGGGTTCTCCTGTCGATCTGACCGGCCATGGTATCGCACGGGCGAGGCATGGGGTCAAGATGGCGAAAACCTGTTTCACCTTTCAAGACATGCCGAATAGCCGTTTTGGGGGGCGTGAGGGGATGAATTCCGGCCCGTTCATCAGGGAAACGCGTCGCGCCGGTCCTTCCGCGCGCCGAGACGCGGCCCGTCGACCAGTTTAGTATGGTGACCCGACGCGGGGCCGATCAATCAAACACCTGGCTGGAGCCGAACTTGGCGTCGGCCCGCGATGGGCGCTTCGAAATGCAACGAGCGCCGCACGGCCCGGCCTGCGGCGACACCTTTCAAACCACGGAGAAATTGAATGACGGGTAAATCAGTACGGAAGACCGTTTGCGGGATGACCATTCTGGCGACACTGGCCGGCTTCACCGCGGCCGCGACGGCCGGCGACAAGGTGATGCTCAAGTCTCGCTACAAGCCCGGCGAGAAGATTTACTACCAGAGCAAGAGCAACATCATCCAGACCATCAAGGCGCCGATGGGCGAAATGGAATTCTCGATGAACCAGCTTCGCGGCGACGTGATGACGGTCGTTTCGTCCTCCAAGACGGAATCGAAGCTGACCTCGGCGATGGATCGCATGAGTTTTGAAATGAGCATGCCGATGATGGGCGACCTGAAGTACGACTCCGATATTCCCAGCATGGAAGAGGCGCCGCCGATTCGGGACCTGTTCAAGCCGATGCTCGGTGAGGCCCTGACGTTCACGCTCGACGGCAACAACAAGGTCAGCAGCGTCGGCGGCGTTCAGGAGCTTATTCGCAAAGTGGAGGAAGGCTCCCAGGGCAACCCGTTCATCCAGGGATTCAAGCAGGCCTTCACCGAGGAGGAGGTCAAGCAGGAAATCGATCAGCTCAACACCCGAATGCTGCCCAACCGGGAGATCGAAGTCGGCGGAACCCGGACCGCCCAGATTGAAGAATCGCTCGGACAGCTCGGCAAGACCGCCACCTTCGACTGCACCTTCAAGCTCGATCGAATCGGCGACCGCGGCGGCGTTCGATCCGCCTTCATCTCCTTCACGGGAAAGCCGAAGTCACTCAACGACAAAATCGAAATCCCCGGCGGCGGCCTGCCGGCCGGACTGAAGATCAAGGGCGGTAAATTGAAAGGCGAGATCGCCTTTGACATCGAACGCGGCGTGGTGGTCAAGCGCTCTCGGCAGGTGGAATGTGACGTCGGCATGCCCGAACCGGAGAAGAACGCAGAAGGCGACGCCCCGGCGCCCATGAATTTCTCGGCCAAGACCCTTTCGACGCATTCCAGCGTCATGATGTCCATGAAAGATCGCGAAGAGGAACGAAAGAAGAATGCCAAACTCGCCGCGGAGCTGAAGGCTCGCGAGGAAAAGGAGTTCGACGGCGAGGATACAGACGACGACGACGATTCGGAAGAATAGTCGTCCGCAAAGTTGCGGCCCGGCGCCGAAGAAAGCCCCCCGGCCGCACGCGCCTCACAATCCTCCGATCCCAATCAAGGAGATGAAAACATGACGCGTACTCCAGGCAAACTGAATCGAATCCGCGGCGTACTGGTCGTCGCCGTGCTGCTCGGCTCCGCATCCACCGCGGCGATGGCCGAGGATCTCTGGCTTCAATGGGGCGGGCCGAACCGCGATTTCAAGGTCGACGCGAAGATCGTCGACAAGTGGGAGGGCGACAAGCCGAAGGTGCTCTGGTCGCGCGAGCTGGGTGATGGCTATTCCTGCATCGTGGCGGACGGCCGCCGGCTCTATACGCATTATCACGTCGAGGACGAGGCGGCCGACGTCCATGATGACGTCGTCGTGGCACTCGATCCAGAATCAGGTGAAACGCTCTGGGAGTACCGCTACCCCGCGCCCTTCACCGAGAAGATGCTTCACGACTACGGCTACGGCCCGCGCTCGACGCCGCTCATTGTCGGAGACAGGCTTTACACCGTCGGCGCAACCGCGATCCTGACCTGCCTCGACAGGAACACCGGAAAGAGAATCTGGGCCGAGGACCTGATCAAGGACCACGGCGCGGGGCTTCTCGTCCGCGGCTACGGCGCAAGCCCCTTCGCCTACAAGAACATGATCATCCTGCCGATCGGCAAGCCCGATCCCGTCGAGGGCGCCGAGCCTTCCGACGACCATCATTCAGTCATCGCGTTTGATCAGGCCGACGGCAAGGTCGTCTGGAAGAACCAGGACTTCGGCAACACCTACGCCTCGCCCTTCGTCTACAAGTTTGATGGCAAGGATCATCTCGTCGTCTTCGGCAACGACGCGATCTACGGTCTCAATCCCATGAACGGCGAGGGCTGGTGGCGGCACGAACACGCCGGCG
>CALLKH010000227.1 GCA_938008425.1 uncultured Planctomycetaceae bacterium
CGATGGCCGCAACGACGTGACGCGCGATGCGCGAAACACGGCCGACCTGGCGACGCGCGAAGAGGCCGGGGCGTTCGTCGTCGGACTTCCCCTCAACATGGACGGCACCGACAGTGCGCAGACCGAGCTGACCCGCCGATTCGCGGCCGAACTGGCCCGCCTGTCGAAGAAGCCGGTTCATCTGCACGATGAGCGGCTGAGCTCCTACGCCGCGGAGGGCGTCCTCGACGAGGCGGAGGTGGGCCGGAGGAAGCGCAAGGGGATTCGCGATCAGATCGCGGCGGCGAAAATCCTTCAGGCCTGGCTCGATGCCGAACCCGGGGAAACCGCCTAGCGAAGGCCAGATCGGCCGCCGGGCGGGTGACGGTGCTCGGGATTGCCCTCGTTTGCCATCAGCGCCGGGACGACTAAACTACGCCCATTCTCGTGCCGCCCTTCGGCGCTCAGGAGGTCGCTCTCATGAACGGAATCGCCCGGACCCACGCTCGGCTTCGCCGCTTCGCTCTCATCATCGGCGTCGCGGTACTGCTTCAAGTCGCCTGCGTCGAGCGAACCATTCGCATCAACACCGAGCCGCAGGGGGCGACGGTCATTCTCAATGATCAGGACGTCGGCAAGTCCCCCGTTCGCGTGCCGTTCACCTGGTACGGCGACTACGACATCATCATCCGCAAGGAAGGCCACAAGACGATCCTGACCAACCACCGGCTCAAGGCGCCGTGGTACCAGTGGCCCTTCATCGACCTCTTCTCCGAGTGCCTCGTTCCCTACACGATTCGCGACGATCGTGAGCTGGAAACGTTCGTCCTCGAACCGGCCGTCGAGCCAAACAAGGATGAACTCGTGGAACGGGCGGACGAGATGCGGGCACGCACGCAGGCCGAGATCCCGTCCGGATTCTGATTCGATTCAAGGCGCGAACCCGATCCGCATACGCTGTCCGGCCCGTTTCTGGCCGAATATGGGCGATTCTCAGCCCCACGGGCGTGATTTCTCACATCTGGCCCCGGGCGATCTCTTCATTGCCCGCGAACTCTGATCTGGGTGGAAAATGCCTCTGCCGTCGACGTCTGGGCGTCGGACTCCCCATTCGTGAATTTGTTCGGCGGATTTCGTTGAGATAGAATACCCTCAGGCCCCCTTCGGGCCACCAGAATGGGGTTTTCCTTCAATCCAGGGTCAAGATCGGCGGCCAAATCGCCGATGCCGACCTTGCCCACGGAGATCGCAATGCAGCTCAGAATTCGCCGTTTCGCGCTGATCGCGCGCACGTTTCCCACCGTTGCTTGTCTGTTCCTCGCGCCGACGCTGCTGCTCGGCGGCGAACGAAAGCACTCGGATGACGCCTCACTCTTCTCCGAGGCCGAGTACCGCAAGCATTTAACTTATCTCGCCTCCGATGAACTCGAGGGCCGCGGCACCGGTCAGGAAGGCATCGACCGCGCCGCGGACTACATCGCCGACGTCTTCCAGAAATATGGCGTCAAACCCGCCGGCGACGACAACACCTACTTCCAGAACTTCTCGCTTCAGCTCGAACACAAGCTCGGCGAAGCGACCCGACTCGCCTACGGCCGCGACGGCCGCAAGATGCGAATCCCGCTTGAACTTAACGCGGACTACGTGCCGTTCCCGTTCTCCTCGTCGAAGTCCTTCGAGGGCAACGTCGTCTTCGCGGGATACGGTATCGTCGACGATGACAACAAGTACAACGACTATGAAGGACTCGACGTCACCGACAAGGTGGTGCTCGTCATTCGCCGGGCGCCGGAGTTCACCGAGTTCAGCCCGATGCTGCATCAGTCGTTTCGCGCAAAAGCCGGGCGCGCCAATGCCCGCGGCGCCGCCGCCCTGCTGATCGTCAATCGCAACGGCGACGAGGATGAAGCCCTCTACCCGTTCGGCCAGGGCGCGCGGGGTTTCGGCCCCTCGTCGTACGGCATTCCCATGATTCACATCACCGAAGAGGCGGCCAACCGGCTCCTCGATTCGGCGGACATGCCGACCATTCTGGAACTTCAGGAGCAGATCGAAGCCGATAAGAAGCCGGCCTCGAAAGAGCTTGCAGGCGTCTCCATTCGCGGCAATGTTGAGATCAATCCGGTCGATTCGCCCGTTCGAAATGTCGTGGGCCTCATCCCGGGGCAGGGGCCGCAGTCGGACGAGATCATCGTCCTCGGCGCCCACTACGACCACCTCGGCATCCGCAACAAGGGTGAGCCGCAGTTCGACCCGACCACTGACATCAGCAACGGCGCCGATGATAATGCCTCCGGCACGACACTCGTCATGGCCATGGCGAAGGCCTACACCGAGGGCCCGCCGCCCAATCGCTCGATGCTTCTGATTCTCTTCACCGGTGAGGAACTCGGCCTGCTCGGCTCGGCGCATTTCGCGAAGAATCCGACCGTGGACCTCTCCAAATGCGTCGCGATGCTGAATTTCGACATGGTCGGCCGGCTCAAGAACAACCGGCTCGAAGTCGGCGGCATGCGAACCGGCGAAGGCTTCGAGGACATGGTCAAGAGCCTCGCGGATCGATACGAACTCGAAATCCGAGACGGCGGCGGCGGCCGCGGCCCCTCGGACCATACTCACTTCTACAACAATAAGATCCCTGTGCTCTTCTTTTTCACCGGCATTCACCGGCAGTATCACAAGCCCGACGACGACACGCCGCTCATCAACTTCGACGGCGCAATGCGAATCACACGCTATGCAGCCGACATCATCGACGAGATCGACGCGAGCCCGCAGCGGCCCGCCTACCAGAACGACACGCGTCGCGCCAGCATCGGCCGGCAGAACGACGACGACGAACCCGCACGAACTGCGCGACGAGCCGACCGTGCGGATCGCGGTGACCGCGCTGCGGCACGTAGCGACGGCGACAGGCCCACGGGCGGCGTGCGCCTCGGCGTGATCCCCGACATGGACGCCGACGAGGGACTGATCGTCGCGGAAGTCAACGAGGAATCCCCCGCAGCGAAAGCCGGCGTGAAGCCGGGCGACAAGATCGTGCGAATCGGCAAGATCAACATCGGCGGCATCGATGACGCCGTCGAGGCCCTCGCCAAGCTTGAACCGGGCGACCGGACGACGCTCGGCATCGACCGCGACGGCGAAAAGATTGAAGTTCGCGTCAGCTTCGCCGGGCCCGGGCGCGGCTCGGAGGAGAAGAAGCCGCTTGCCTCCGTGCACGATGAAATCAAGAAAATCACCGAGGGTCGCCTGTTCGAACGAGGCGGGCCCGTTCAAAAGTACACCATTCGCCAGGGCACCGGTAAGATCGACGTCGAAATCGAAACGCGAACCGAGGAAGACGCCCTCGAGGTGTTCAAGTCGGTCAAGGAGTCCCTGGCCAAAATTGCGGCCGACCTGAAGGACACTTCCATCAGCGCCACCGTGACCACAACCAAGGCCGCCAACAGGATTCGAGTCCAGCACAGCATCTCGATCGGTTCGGCCGCGACCGGGTCGTCCGCGGATGCCCACGCCGGTGTGGATCCACACGCGGCGCCGAAGAACGACGGCCACACTCACGGCGAAGCGAGCGATGACGAAACGCGCGAGACGATGCCTTCGGTCCGGCTCGGCATCATGCCGACTTACGGGGAATCCAAAGGCGAAGGCTATGAGATCGACGGCGTCACCGAGGATGGTCCCGCCGCCAAGGCCGGCATGAAGGATGGCGACCGCATCTACCAGATCGGCGGCAAAAAGATCAAGAACGTCTACGACTACATGGAGGCGCTGCGAAAGTACAAGCCGGGCGACGAAATCCCGGTGGTGATCATTCGCGACGGCAAGAAGATCGATCTCAAGGACAGGGCGGGCGAGGCCAAGTCCGAGCCGAAGTAAGACGAGACCAGCCTTGATTGAGGATGAAACGAAAGCGGGCCGCTCAACTCGAGCGGCCCGCTTCGTTTTGTTAGTGATGCGGAATTGAGCGAGTGGATGACGGATCTACGCGCGGCAGTCGGCGATTCGTGCGTCAGCCGGGCCTGAGCCTCGCCTTCGGCGGGGTGTACGACCATCAGACTCGCGTGTCACTGACGGCGGCGTGCACGAGAATCAGAGCCGCCCCGTCCCCGGGGCGTTGAAGTTTGGCGCACGTAGCGATCGATTCCTCATTACGCCCACACGATTTCGAGAGATCGTCACCGGGCTGAGACAGCCCGGCTCTGACTGGAAATGCCTCTGACCAAAAATGCCATCTGGCGCATTTCCGTGACGCCCAAGCCAGGTCCCCCTGCAATTCGAGCGGAACCTAGAGTCAATTTTCTTGCGCGGATCGTCGCCAGCACTATGACCTTCGGCGTCGCAGTGCGGCGAAGCCCATCAGCAGTGCCATCGCAACCGTCGCGGGCTCGGGGACGAACTGGATGTTCGTCGCGAACTTCAGCGCCGACTGCGACGTGTGCCGTTCGGCGAAGAACAGGTCGAAGTGGTAGGCTTGGCCGACGGTGAGGCCCAGCGAATCAACATTCAGGGTCCCGTTGAGCGGGGCATGAATTCCGCCGAGGTCCAGCACCTTTCGGCCGTCGATGAAGATGATCAGATCGTCGTCGGCCGTGACACTGAAGTTCTGCCCGGGCTGATAGGTGAACGCCGTGTGCAGCTCCAGCGTGAAATGGAAATTGTGCGCCCGGCCTTCGTTGCCGAGAAGCTGGTTATCGATCGGGAAGAACGTCGTGTCTTGAAAGAGATAGACGCCTCCGGGCGTGGCGAGACCGTTGGAGAGCACCAGGTCGAAGTTGGTGCTTTTGTTCACGCCGGGCACGTCGTTGTACCACTGGTTGTAATTGGCCGCACCAGAGGTGGTGAGCGTGCCGGCGCCGCCGACATACACGGGCTTTCCGTCAATCCCGAGCGTGTTGCCGACATAGTTGATGTCGTTGCCCGTCGTTCCCTCGAAGTCGGGATGCGTCTGCGAGAAGTCGCGAATCACCGTCGTCAGCGTGATCTCATGAGCCTGTGTCTCAGCGCAGAAGCCCGCGACGACGAGTGCAAGAGCCGGCGCAAGAAGCGAGTTGAAGCGTTTCACGAAAATTCCCCCCGTTTCGTGTTGGAACAAGACGCACACCCCGGCGCTGGCACCGTGGCGTGCGACGAATCGTCACACCCGATGATAGGCAGGCCACGTGCCCGGCTGAGCCGCGGGAAGCGATAATGACGTGGTGTCGATAATCTCGGTGCACCACATCCGTTGCCGCGACGCCCGCCATCAGGCGCGTCCGATCATGTTCGAGGGGAAATCAGTATCGCGTTGAAGCGACGCAACACGCCGCGATGCGAAAGTGCCACATGACGACCGTCATCAATTGCCCCATCGGGGAACGGGAATGTGGCCATGGGTAAAGCGAAGCGGAACCCGTGGAAAGACGATCAAATCCCCTTTGCCCCGAAGGGTCGGAGAAAATCTACCCGGCGGGCGCACTCAATCTGCGACGAACTCCTCGGCCCCGGGCGGGTCTGCCATCGCTACGGCACCGCCACAACAGCGGCACCCCAATGAATAGTGGATGCGTTAGAACGTCGTGCCGAACGAGAAGCTGAACACCTGCTCGTCGTCCCGATCCTCTGACGCAATCGGAAACGCCAGGTCGAACGACAGCGGAATGGGACCGAAGTACTTGATGTAAATGCGTGCCCCCACGCCGGCCGCCGCGCGCCACGAGTGAATGCCGAAGTCGTCCTCGACGGTGCCCATGTCGATGAACGTGGCGCCGCGAACGAGCTTGCCGACCAGCGGGAACGAGTACTCGGAGTTCACCAGCAGCATGAAGTCGCCGCCGACCGCGTCATGCCGCAGCCCCGCCCGCGGACTGACGCCGCGGAACGCGAAGCCGCGCATCGAACCGATGCCGCCCGCGAAGAACTTCTCGAACACCGGGGCGTCGCCGAGAATCTGGCCGATCGTGGTGCCGACCTGCACGATGTGCTTGCGGCCGAAGACGTCGGTCTTGAGCGTGAAGTAGCGGTCATAGTTGCCGATCAGCTTCGTGAAAGTGTGGTCGCCGCCCATCGCGCCGGCCTGCTCGATCGAGAGCTGAAGCCGGTCACCGGTGCTCGGCAGCCAGCGGCTGTCGGTGCGGTCGCGCACGATCGTGCCCTTGATCGACGTCAGAATGTTGTCACCGCGATCGTCGCGAATCTCCTTCGCGGTGAAAATGTCGGTATCGCTGATGTTGATGTACTCGAACCGGAACGCCGTCTCGGCGGCCCAGCCCTTGAGCACGCCCTCGCGCCAACGCTTGTCGAAACTCGGCGTGAAGCCGACGCGCCGCTCATCGAACTCCTCACGGCCGCGCTGGAACAGATAAAGCGCCAGCCCCATGCCGATTTCGCGATCGAGCAGATACGGCTCGCGAAAATCGATTCGGCCGCGCGTAAGTTCGGTTCCCGGCTCAAGCTGGATTCGCATCGTCTGGCCCGCGCCGCGGAACGACTTGCCGCGGAAGAACTCGCCCGGCTTGCGGGGCTTGTCCCAGATGTCGAAATTCCGCTGCTCAAGCGTGATCGAACCGACCACGCCGCTGTTACTCGTCACACCGACGCCGAACAAAATCGACGTCGTGTCGGCCTCTTCGACCGTCACCAGTGCATCTCGTACGCCCGGCTGCTCGCCCTGCGGCGTGATCTTGGCATTCTCAAACAGCCGGGTCTCAACCAGTGACTGCTCCGCCGCCTTCGTCTTGGTCGTGTCGTAAAGTTCCTCCGGCAGGAAGCGCAGTTCACGACGAACCACGCGGTCGCGCGTGTTCCGATTGCCGCGCACGACCAGTCGTCCGAATCGATACTGCTCGCGTTCGACGATGTTGACTGTCAGATGTACGAGCCCGTCCTCTTCGGCGAAGACGTGATTCGTCGAGACTTCGCAATAGACGTAGCCGAGCCGGCCGTATTCTTCGAGGATCCGCTCGCGGTCGGCCTTGAGCACGTCGGAGTCGACGACGGTTCCCTCGACGCATTTCATCATCGCGCGAAGCCGGGCGTCGTCGTACACCGTGTTGCCGACGAACTTGAGCGACTGGACATAGTGCTGCAGCCCTTCGTCGATGACGAAGGTCACAATGAGATCCGACTCGCTGCCCGGCTTGAAGTCGATTCGGTGGCCGACCTGCGCGTTTAGATAGCCGCGCGAGACGTAGAAGGTCTTAATCGCCGCGACATCGCGGTCGGCCGTCTCAGGATCGAAGGCGCCGGTTCGAAAAATCCAGAGCGAGGTGTTGGTCTCGATCAGGCTTCGCAGCCGCAGATCGCTGTAGCTCGCGTTGCCCTCGAAAACGATTTCCTGGATCTTGACGCGCGGCCCTTCGGAAATCCGGAAAAGCACGCGGCGGTCGTCGCGAAGCGCGTCTCGATCAACTTCAACCGTCGTGTAGGCGTAACCCGCCTCGTGATACTTGCGCTCGATGTCCTGCTGGGCCTGGCGGATGAGGAACTCACTGATCGGCGAACCGACGTCGAGCTTGATCGCCTTGAGCAGTTCACCCGCCTTGAATTTCTCCTGCCCGATGAAGTCGATCGCCGTGATGTACGGCCGCTCCTCAACGACGAAAACGAGCACGAGCCGGCCGGCATCGTCCTCGCGCGGTTCGGCAAAGGGCGTACCCTCGAATTTCTGCGTTTCGGCCAGCTTGCGGCATGCCTCGGCGATGAGTTCGCGATTCCAGACGTCGCCGGCCTTCACGCCGGAGACGCTCTGGAGATACGTCGAATCGAGCGACGAGATGCCTTCGAATTCGACCCGCTCAATGACGCGGCCGATGGGGTCGACGGGCTGGGCAGGTTTCGGCGGCGGCGCAACGAGCAGGCCGAGCATGGACCAGAGAGAGAGCCCCCCGCCCATGCACATGAGCCAGCGCTGCGGTCTCGTAAACCCGCGACCCTTGCCCTTTGCCTGTGACATCCTGTCCTTTGCCTGGTTGCCGCGATGAAGCGCCGCCGAAATGGCGACAAAACGGCGAAACTATACACCTACGAGCCGCTCGCTGAAACACGTGAAAGCAGGTTTCAGCACTGAAAATCAACGGCGCGGTCGGCCGCTGTCGCCGGCGTTCCCGAGGCGGAAGCGCCGATCGTGCCCATAAAAACCGCACTGCCAGTGTTATCATCGGCGTTTGCGACCCGCTATGGCGACTCCATGTCCCAAATGGGACTCCGCCCACGCGCGAAACGAGCCGCATCGCCGTAAACTTATGTCATGAATCGTTTTAAAGAATGAGCGAGACGTCGGCTCGACTGGAACGAACACTCCGGCCCATTCAATCTGTGGGCTGCCCGCCTGTCACACGCGACCTTCCGAGACCGACCCGTCCTCCCGATGCCGACACCAAGACTTGCTGCTATCGTACCCCGACGTGATTCCCTGGTTCTTCATCCTGTTCATCGCGATCCCCCTGACGGACTTCATGCTGCTCGTGAAGCTGAGCGGAGCGGTCACGATTCCCGTCACCCTCGCGGTCGTCATTCTGACCGGCGTCGTCGGGGCCGCGCTGGCCCGCCGGCAGGGTTTGCGAACGCTGGCGAAGATCCAGGCCGAGATGCAGGCCGGCCGTCTGCCTGCGAGCGAATTGGGCCAAGGCATGCTGATTCTCGTCGCGGGCGTGCTGCTCATGACGCCGGGCTTCATCACTGATGCGTTTGGACTGTTGCTGCTGATCCCGCCGATCAGGCGACTCGCGCTGGCGTTCTTCACGCGACACCTGAAATCGCGAATCGTGATTCAAGGCATTCAATCGAACGGCAGGCCGGAGTGGACCAGCGGCGGAGCGACCGCCGGTGAATCCGAGGATTTCTCTCCGTTTGACATGACGAGTTCCGGCCCAAGGCCTCGGAAGTACGTTCGCAATGAGGCGATGGACTCGATAGACGCGCGAAACCCTGAAATCGAAGAGGAAAAATGACGGCCGGTCCCGGACCGGGACGGACCGGGACGGCTTCCCCCTGCGCTCGCGCGGCTCGACATCGCCCCTTAAAGGACCCCTGCCGCGCGAGCGCCTCCACCGTCCATCCGATTCCGCCCGAGCGGACTTTTTCGCCCGCCCGGGGTTGACTCAATTCCCTGTCGCGAACCTTCGTCGCAAAATCACTCTCGATCCGCCCGCTGACGGCGACGAACATCGCGCCGCTTGGCGAGCGTGTCGCGCACCCGTCGTGCCAGACGGTCCGCTGCGCGGCTGACGGCCGACTCGGTGTCGGCGTCGCGCACCTCAACGAGGACCGATCCGGACGATCTCAGCCGGGCCTCAAGGGTGCATTGCTTGTCCACGCCCCCGCGCGGTCCATTCTCATCCGAGACGCACGCCCGAACTTCCGTCAGGCTGGACGCGAAACGACCGAGTGCAAAAGCCAGTCGCCTTTCAATCCATTCCCGCACCTGCTTCGTCAATCGCATGTTTCGCGTCTGCATCGTCAGATTCATGTATCACCTCCGAGTGTTCTGGCGGATGAAGTACGGCCTCATCCTTCCACCTTCTTTTTACGGTGGAATCTCGATCCGGTTTGATAGATAATTCCATCAGTTTCGTTCTATTTTATCAAACATTGGAAATACGCCATGCCAGACCTGAATTATCTGCACCTTCAGCACTTCTGGGCCGTCGCCAAGGCCGGCGGCGTCACGGCCGCGGCCGGAAAGATGCTCATTTCCCCGTCCACCCTCTCGACCCAGATTCGCGAACTTGAAACGGCGCTTGGCCACAAACTCTTCGACCGGGTCGGCCGTTCGCTCGTTCTGACCGATGCCGGGCGGGTGACATTCCGGTTCGCCGACGAAATCTACGCGATGGGCCGGGAATTGACCGACACGCTGGCGGGACGGCCCAGCGGCGGCCCGATCAAATTCGCGGTCGGCATCGCCGACGTTCTCCCGAAACTGGTCGCCTATCGGCTGCTCAAGCCCGCATTCGATCTGCCGGAATCGATCCAGATGATCTGCTACGAGGGCCGTCCCGATGAATTGCTCGCCAAGCTGGCGGTGAACGAACTCGACGCCGTGCTGGTCGATTCGCCGATCGGCCCGTCGATGCGCATTCGCGCGTACAGCCATCTTCTCGGCGAATGCGGCGTTTCATTCTTCGCCGCGCCGAAGCTTGCGGCCGCCTGCCGTCGCGGCTTTCCGAAATCGCTTGGTGGCAATCCGTTCATCATGCCGATGCGAAACCTCGCCCTGCGGCTGGCGATTGATCACTGGATGGAGGAGCGGGCGATTTCGCCCGTGGTCGTCGGAGAATTCGAAGACTCCGCGCTCATCAAGGTCTTCGGCCAGCACGGGGCCGGCGTGTTCGCGGCGCCCGAGTTCATATCGGAGGAAATCCAAAAGGCGTACGGCGTTCGAAAGGTTGGAGTCGCGGAAGGGCTGAGGGCGAGATACTACGTCGTCTCGGTGGATCGGAAGTTCAAGCACCCGGCGGTGGAGGCGATGGCCGAGTCGGCGAGGGATGTGCTGTTCTCATGATCCGTCGGGCGCAGGACGATCGGGCGTCTCTTGAAGATGTTCGAGGGGCGCGCGGCGTGCCGAGTCCGCTCAACGCTTCGGCGCGCCGTATTCCGCGTGATACCACTCGAACGCCTTTCGCATGCCGTCCGCGAATCGCACCTGCGGTTTCCAGCCGAGGATGCGCTGCGTCGTCTCGCAGTTCACCCGCTGCGGCAGGCCCGTCAGCGCGACCGAGGCGCGACGAACCGATGCCCGTCGCGGACCGCTTCGGATGACATACTCACCGAGCCAGCTGAAAAAATAGGCGATCCAGTACGGCATGTGCTTCCTGATTCTCGGGATGCCGAAGCCGTCCGCCAGGGTGTCGAAATACTCCTTCTGCGTGACATGCTCATTCCCGGCGGCGATCAGGATGCGGCCGGCGGCCTCGGGCACGCGGCCGGCCTGGGCGACGGCCTGCACGACGTCGGTGACATAGACGAATGCCATTTCGTTGTCACCCTTGCCGAGGATGGTCATGGTGCTGTCGCGCATCGCGGGCTCGACATGGGTCTTCATCGTCCGGTTTCGCGGGCCGTAGAGATAGCCCAGCCGGACGATCACCCATTCCATTCGGCCGTCGCACTCTTCGCGAACGACCTCCTCGGCCCGAAGCTTCGATCGCCCGTAGGGAAACCACGCCGGCGGCATCGGCGTCGGCGTCGCCTCGTTCAACACCGTGCCCTTGGCGAAGAGCTTCGGGTGGTAGATGCCGCAGGAGCTGAGCTGGACGAACCGTTTGACGCCGGCGTCGCGGGCGGCCTGTGCAAGGCGGCGGGTGCCATCGACCGTGGTTCGATTGAAGTCCGACTCATCGCCGTAGATTTCAACGCGGGCGGCGGAGTGATAGACCACGTCGCAGTTCTCGCAGCCGCGGCGAAGCGATTCGACGTCGTCGAGTTCGCCCATCACCGCTTCCGCGCCGAGTGATTCAACGAAAGGAACGCCTGTGGCGGATCGAACCAGCGCGCGAACCTCATCGCCGCGGGCGCGAAGTTCCTCGATGAGATGACTCCCGACGAATCCCGTGCCGCCTGTGACGAATGCTCTCATGAGATCCAACCGAATGGGTGATTCGATTCAGTGCCGCGCGTCAGGATGATAACGGATGAAAGCGATCGAGGGGTCATTCGTCCGCCGGCCGACGGGGAATCCAGCGCGAGACGCGATGGCAGTAGTCGATGTAGGACTCGCCGAACCGCTCGCGAAGGCGCGGCTCTTCGATGCGCGTCACCTGGTAGTGCGCGAACGGCACGCCGAGCAGCACCAGAACCAGCACGCCGAACGATCCCAGGAAAATCGCCTCACCGAGGACCGTGAGAAGAAGCGTCAGTACGACGGGATTCCGAACCCAGCGATAGGGGCCGGTGGCGACGAAGACCTTGGGCGGGTCGAATTCAACATGGGGGCCCTTGCCGTAGGCGATCAGCCAGGCGGAGCAGAACAGGTACGCGCCGAAGCCGATGGCAAAGACGCTGACGCCGAGTAACTGGCGAAAACCGATCCAGAAGGCGCGGCTGTGCTCCCAGAATCCCAGTTTGGAAAACGGCGCCTCGCCGGCCCAGTAAAAGAGCGCGGGCACGACGCCGAGAACAGCGACGAGAAAGCCGATGGTGAAAACCACCGCCCTTGCGGCGAAGGGTTTTTCAAGGGGTGCAGATTCGGGTGGCTGCTTTGGAGCGTCTACCATCTCACCGCGAAACCCGCCGTCATCCACTTGCTGGACTCGACCGCGTGAACAACCGCGAGCTCGCCCGACTTGATCTCACCCTCGCGCACCATCTGATCGAAGTGGAGCAGCGTGGCGGCCCCGCCGCAGTAACCGATCTTGTTGCTGCGGAACTTGATCTGCTCGCGACCGATGTGGAGGCGATCGAGGAACGCGGGAATGTGATCTTCGTAGAGCTGCGTCGTTGGAATGGAGACGACGTAGTGATCCACCGTGCCCGGATCGATCTTGAGCCGGGTCGTGAAGTTGGAAAGTCCCTGGAGCAGCAGCGGCGCGGCATTGTCATTCACCGCGGTGAAATCCTGCCACAGGTGGTGCATGCCCTCGCCGTAGAGCTCGGGAATCTGCTGGTTGCGCTTCATCAGGTCGGCCGCTGCGCCGCCCGCGGTCATGCCGGCCGGGCGTCCCGCGCCGACCGACTCGACGAAGGTGTCGATGATGCGGTGGCTCTTGTCATCGGGATCGGCCGCCTTGAGAACCATGGCGCCGGCGCCGTCGGCGAGAATCCAGCGAAGCGCCGCATGAACCTTGTCGATCTTCGGCTGATTGAAGTAGCACGATCGCAGATAGATCGACGAGAGCTGGCTGTAGCAGATCAGCGCCGTCTTGTAGCGACCCGTGCGAATGGCATCGAAGGCGATCTGGGTGCTCTTGCCGACGCCGGAGCAGTTGGAGTGAATCTCCATCTCCGCGCAGTTCTGAATTGCCAGACGCTCCTGGAGAAGCGCGCTGGTCGGCGGTGTGCTCTGATCGTACGACGGGCACGAGATCAGCAGGAGTTCGATCTCCTGCGGCTCGATGTCCGCCATCTCGAGCGCGCGGCGAGCGGCCTGCTCCGCCAGCGTGCTGAAATTGTGCGTCATATCGCCGGTTTCAGGATCCACCGCGAAGTGTCGAGTCATGACCCCGCCGCGATCCAACATCTTCTGACCGAGATTGCCGACGAAGCTCTTCACTTTCGCCGGAGCATTGTCCAGGGCACCCAGGATGGATTCGACTCGATCGTTAGGAACCGGCGGACCCGGAAGGAAGCTGCCAGTTCCGGCGATTTTGACAGGTATGAGTGACAATGACATAGATCTCCCAGTCTCTTGCGATCGTCGCGATGGCGGCCGAGTGGACCTGTAAACCACTTCAGCCGTGTCCGCCAATCTCGGTCGGACGAATGCGAAGCCGCGTATGATAGCGGGATCGAAACGTCACGGGGAGTCCCACGGCGGACTTCACCCCGAAAAAAAGCAACAATCTTTTCCGACCCGCGAAATGATACCCGCGACGCGTCCGGACGCAACTGAGCCGGGAACCGGGTCCATTGTAATTCCTGTTACCTATTCTTTTGCAATTACTTAGGAGCCGAACCCCACCCCGAGCTACCCCTTCGGGGCCATCCTTCCGGGGCAACCCGCGGACCCGGTTCGAGCGTTCTTGCCGTTTGAACCGGATTCTCGTGAAATCCGGCCATGATCACGCTGACCTGGCAAAGAATCCGCATGGCGCCGGCCACCCCCTTCCGAACCGCCAAGGCCGTCAGAACCGAGAAAGAAACCCTCTGGACTAAACTGCAATCCGAAGGCGTTGTCGGCTGGGGCGAGGCGGTGCCCATGGACACCTACGGGCAGACGCTCGACTCCGCGGAAACCACGCTCAAGTCCGTCGCAAAATCTCTCGAAGGCAGGAATCCCCGGCACATTGAGGACATCACGTCAGAACTGGTCCACGGCTATGACGACCAACTGGCCACGGTCGCAGCGATCGACGCTGCGCTACATGACTGGGTCGGCAAGAAGTACGGAATCTCAACGGTGGAATGGCTGGGACTCGATCCGACCCGCATTCCACTGACATCCTTCACGATTGGAATCGCGGACCGCGATGCAGTCGCCGAGAAAGTACGAACAGCCTCGGAATTCCCGATCTTTAAGGTGAAAGTCGGCATCCCCGAAGGCGATGCCGCCCTTTCAACGATCCGTGCGACGGCCCCGGCGAAGATGATCCGCGTCGATGCAAACATGGGCTGGACAGCCGACCAGGCGCTGTCTGAATTGCCGCGTTTGAAGGAAATGGGGGTGGAGTTTGTAGAGCAGCCGGTCGCATCGAACGACCTGGACGGACTCAAACGCCTCAAGGATGCCGCGATTGTGCCCATCGTGGCGGATGAGAGTTGCGTGCGACCCTGCGATGTCCTGCGCGTGGCGGGCCGCGTCGATGGAATCAACATCAAGCTCAGCAAGTGCGGCGGGATTCGGCAGGGACTCAAGATGATCCACCTCGCGCGGGCCCACGGCCTCAAGATCATGCTCGGCTGCATGATCGAAAGCTCGCTCGGGATTTCCGCCGCCGCCCAGCTCGCACCTCTCGTCGACTGGCTGGACCTCGATGGCCATCTCCTTCTGGCCAATGATCCGTTCACCGGGCTGGGGGGACGATCCGGCCGACTCACGATCGGAGGCGGGCCGGGGCTGGGTGTCACGCCCTGCAACTGACCCACTCAAGAATGGCCGCGACTGAAGCCCGCCGAACCCGCTGCTGCTCGGCCGGTACCGGGGCTCACCTCAGATTCATCCCGATTGGGCCCGCAACTGCGAAAACGTGTAACCGCGCTGCGAACCCCATTCAGGGAACCGAATTCTCGGACTGAACAAAAAATCGCGCAATCCAATTTGACCTTTTCAATTTCGAGGGAAGAATCAAGGTAGGAATGTAACCGGATCATTTGGGTCGGAACCCGCCCGCCCCGAATCATCTCCCATGTCGATGGCCGGCCGGTAATCCGTCAGGCGTCGCGCATTCGATCCGGGATTTCCACCTCGCGTGTAGTTTCAAG